>JAMCTE010000013.1:0-16225 GCA_023381015.1 Patescibacteria group bacterium
TCTAAAATGAACAACTTAAATTATTTCGTCTATATTATGACAAACAAAAGAAACGGAACTCTATATATTGGCGTTACTAATGATCTAAAAAGAAGAGTTTACGAACACAAAGAGAAATTAGCTGGTGGATTTACTAAAAATTATAATTTAAAAAATCTTGTTTATTATGAATTACATAACAATCCTAAAGCGGCTATCAAAAGAGAGAAACAGCTTAAAGAATGGAAAAGATTATGGAAGTTAAAGTTGATTGAAGAAAAGAACCCCGAATGGATAGATTTATATTATGAAATATAAAGCCATCCCGACGAAAGTCTGGATCCAGATTTAAAATGTACATTTTTTTGACTGGATTCCGGCCTTCGCCGGAATGACATTTAACATTTATCATTTGTTATTTGTTTATTTATTATTCTCTTATGGAGTATCCCTTATTCTGTGTATGCCAAGGGATGGAAAATGCGATTGGTTCGGGATGAGGACGGTGGCGAATCTTTTCTTGGCCTCGGCCGGGTTGACGTGGATTAAGGCCCGTTTCCTGAAAAAGAAGTCGATAATTTTTCGAAGCAACCCGACTATCTTGCTTCTCATATATCCTCACATTAATCCCCGATTCTGAAGGAATGCTGAAGAGATATTTAATAAAAGAATGGAATAATCCTTTTGGTATTTTTTTTATAAGCGGCATAGTCTTTGAAATGTTTCTCGAGGAGTTTTTCTTCGAAACTCAACTTCATCATCAGATCAACAATCAAGAAAATATAAACAAGCAATCTGATTAGACTCACATTCATCAATAACAAACCCAATCCGGCGGTGAGGAGCGACGAGTACATCGGATGACGGATGAGGCGATAGGGCCCATCTTCAACCAATCTTGCTTTTTTGTCGACGTCGGGAGTGATTCTCAATACTGATTTCTTCATCGTGTAGATTGCCCACAGTCCAAGAACCAATCCGGCGAAAATAAGGCCTGAAGATAACAAACTTAGCTTATGTATATTGGTTGTCGCCAAAAGATAGATCCCGAAGACAAACTGTAACAACACGAAAATAATAGATTTAGCTTTTGAGTTCATTTACACCAATTTTACTCTTCAATTACAAAAAAATATCTTAGGATTTAAAGTTGGGAACCATTGGTTTTAGCCTGTCTCGAATAGGTTTCCTGTTAACCAAAGAAAACGCATATTCTTTCGGATGAGGATGCATACCGAACATATTAATATAAAATTGTTCGATATACTGGCTGTGCCCAAATATTTCCGATGCGGTCAAAGTAAATACGGGAATAGCAAGCTTATTATGCATTCTGGGTGGTTTTTTTGACCTTAAAGTCGTCCCAATTAGCAAAAGCGGTTCCATGCCACCATTGACTTTTTTTCCGATCAGTATGTCCGAAGTCGGCCCCCATTTTTCGATATTTTCTTGGCTAATAAAATCCATTGCCGCCGGAGTATTGACGACAATGATGTCCTTATTATCTTTATAAAATTCTTTTAGCATCAACCGCATCAATAACTCGAAACCTATCCCTTCAATGCCGTGTTTTGGATTAACCGGGTCGATCGCCCAATCGATTAATTTTTTTCTCTGTTGTTTGAGTTGATTAACAGTAACTTTGCTTACGGGAAAAGTTATTTTTTCGCCTTCGATTAACAAGGTTAAATTTTCGTTCTTTTCTCCGATGGCTTCGACAACGAGATCGCGGAGCTCCTTGTTTCTAATATGTTCTATTTCCCCAGGAACATAAAAAGTTTTCCCCATTTCAACCATAATCAAATCATTATATCAAAGGAAGAAATATTTAGCTTACGCCCATCTTGTAGTTTATAACCTCGCCACTAAATGAGCCAGACCTTTGCCCAACTTTTCATTAGCTAGCCTACCCATTCTTTTGACTTCTTCGTCGGTTGAAACGAATACTTTCTTGAATTCTTGCGGTCGGTGCTGCCTGATTTCATTGACGGAAATAGATTTGAACGTTCTTGAAGGCGATTGGATTTTATAATCAAGCTCGACTGGATTGGTTACTACGGCGATTCCCATAAATCTGCCAATATGATCCATTCCACTGATGAATTCTTTTTCATATGAAAACGACATGCCAACCACTTGTCCACCTTTGGATGCGACATCATAGATCACTCCGGGATCTTCAAAATTCGGGGTTGACCGGCTCGTGATGTAATATACTTTCGGTATTTCCCTATCGTCTCCAGTCTCTTTCATACTCTGTTCAAACATACCCATCAATTCCGGGTCGGCATCTTTTAGGCTGAAAAAATCGCCGGCTTTTGATTTATAATCACTTAAATTTGGCGAAGGATAAGCATCGTTTAGATCGGCTCCTATTAGACTGATGACTGGTAGCTTGTCCGGGTCAAAAGGCTTTTCGCCGCCGTCATTCATCGGGTGATTGATGCCGCCGGCAGCGCAGGTCAAGATCATATTCTCCACTCCGATCTCGTTGAGCATGGCGATGTATCCTGTTGCCAGCTCCATCCGTCCTAACTCTCCCCAAGCTCTGGTTTTAATCCCATTCTCAGGTATTTCATAAGCATGAGTCCTGCCGTTGACCAGGATGATCTTTTTGCCTTCTTTGGTGACGCCGGCGATGATTTCTTTTTTGTGACCCTTATTAACGCCTATCGGTAAATCAATGTCTTCATAGGTGATATGTTTGACGTCTTTTTCCCCTAGTCCCATGTATTTCATTATGCTTTCGGCGGAAACCCCTGATCCAAGAGTGATGGAGACGTCGGCCGCACCTTCAAAAGGCAGTTCTTTACGGAGAATTTTTACCCCGTTTTCAATCCACCTATTATAGCCTGGACTTCTGTGCTCCGGGACTTGAATCAACTCAGGCTTTCTCCTGAACCATTCTCTCCAGATATTGGCCATATGACAAGCTATTTTATAATTTAATGCAATAAAATTCAAATTCATACGACCTGTAAAAGAAAGACAAAAAAGTTAAAAGATTTACTTTCTTAACCCGAATGGAACAAGATCAGGAGGAACGATTTCACCCAACCCCCTCGGGCAAACTCCGCATTTTCTTTGGAGAGCGCAAACGGCAGTACCGACAAACCCCATCGCCAGTGATTCGGGCACAGGATCACCCTCGACTAATCCGGGAGAACACGGTTGTTCTTTATCTCCCCTATCGACTTGAATCCTCGGAAAAGTCCGAGAATCCGCCGTAGCATAAAATTTGCAGGGTTTGATCGAAAGGCTGGCATCAACTACTGCTCTTGTCATTTTTCCTATTATAACAAACCAAAAGCCATATTATTTGAAAAACAATTGATTAAAAACTAATTTGAATAAAAATATTTTAAACCTTTAATATTGAATATGGAGCCTTCTGTTGATATAATTACTGAAATGGCAGTAAATTGTGAAGTAAGAACTCGACCTGAACTCAATCTCTTGTACAACGATCTAACTCCTCTCATGGGAAAGATTAATAACCCTGCGATGGAAATTAGACACCTGGCGACAAATTTCCTTTTGAAAGCTTCCTATCTCGGCCAGGATTGGACTCATGCCAAATTTCTTATCACGATGAGGAATCCGCAAGCCTTAAAGGAAAAAACATATAGTGCCGACATGTTGGACGGTTTAGCAGGGCTCTATCTTATGACAAAAATGATGCAGAAGGTAGACCCGCAAAACGAAGCTTTTAAAGTCATGGATGAACCCGACGCCTCCTTGATGGTTGGCGCCGCTGCCGATTTTATTTTAACAGCCGGAGTTTTCTTCGGACCTGCCACGGCAAATTCTATGAACATGGCTGAAGAATCAACCATGGCAGAAATCGTGAAAAGATCGCAGCAGGGACAAAATCACATGCTTTTGATCGAGGCCGGAATGGGCGCCCTGGCGTGGGCCCTTCAGAATCCTCTCGCCCCGCAAATACCAGATTTTTCCGGAGTATCAAAGGTCATCCAGAATTTGAAACCAATCCAACAACAGCTGATGATTCAAAGATTGATTATCAAAGCGTTCAACAAATCTGATGAAATCCCGAGCTCGTTTTCGCGAGAAGACTACACCCGATTAGCTCAAAACGCCGGAGTCCACTCCAAATTGGGAAAATTTTATTTCGGTCTAGTAAAAAACGCCAACAAACTTCTCTAAATCATCTTTCAGCAATATTAAATTTGTTCATTTAGCCGATCCGTAAGCCGCCAACCAGTAATAATTTTATAAATGAATAAATGTAATTAGATTGTCAATAAGCTATAATTGACACCATATGCCCGAAATAAACCGCGTCTTGAGGGCCGACAGCGAAGGACATCATTTATTCAGAAGGCTTTTTTCCGCGGCCCGCTCTCCCCTGGATACCTTGGCCAAATCCAACGAAAGACTCCCCCTGGGATTTTCCGCCGAAGTCTGCTCCCACTCCCTAAAGCTACTCACTCTCGATACAATCTATGAATTCAGTTTTATGCTCAGGCCGATCGGCGAAAAAGACAGATTCAAGACTTTCACTAATAGGCTGCAAGTCTATAATCTGATCAACTTTCCCATGTTTAATAGTAAGAAGCAGTTGAAGCCAAACGAAGTTCTTTTTTTGTTAGTTTCCAACGTATTCAATAGGACGGACGCCATCGTTGAAGGATCCATCAAAAAAAATCCAAACCGGGATGAACATGCCCGCGGCGGATTGTTTCTTGACAATATCCTTGACCATACTCCGGCGGTTAAGTATAAGAATGGAAAAGACGAAACAATCGGCGTGACTCCAAGAGAACTGTTGACGCATATAAAAACGGTTGCCGAAGCATTGGGGTTCGATACTAGTCAATATGACGAAAGAATAAGAAGAATTATCCAAGCTCAAAAGGAAAACCTCGATATGCTGATAAAAATAAATAATGGCGGAAGACCGCTCTACTCTGTCGATGAAGCTATCAAATACAGGTTGGAAACCATCGGACAGTATGCCCTGCTTCTGAGTACCTTTGCTTTTGATGACCCAAGACAAAGGACTTATTTTTCCAAAATATTGATGGACATCCAAAGGATCGACGATATAGAAGACATCCTCCAGGACACTGATATCCAAATGAACCCTTACTATTCCCTACTGTCCGAATTTGGACTTTTGGAATCTTATAAAAATATCAAAGAAATGCTGGTTGCACCTCGCATCGCTTATGAATTTTTCATGATGGTTTTTGGAGGCAGGAAAAAAGACGGAATCTCATTAAAAGACAGATCTTCTCAAATCAGATACAGGTATCAAAAAGGGGTTGAGGAATAAATTACATTTCCATTCTGCTTTTAAAAAATTCTCCCTTTATTTTATAAAGAAGAACTAATTATCGCACTCGAAATAACTTAGTTATAAAGCGGATAATCTACATTTTGAGGCTAAAAAGATTCAGTGATTTGTCTGTAGCCGGCGATCGAGAGAGCTTGATTGAGGAATGGTTCCGCGAGTTTGAGGGTGGCGCGGATATAGCCTTGCTTTTCTTTCGCCAGCTCTTCGGCCGTCGGGAAAACGATCAATCCTTTGGCCAGCTTGTTGAGTTCGGCGACGATGTCGATGCCCATCTGATTATTAAGTAGGACGACGCCGGCGTATTTGCGCGCTTCGCTTGCTCCCGGCAGTTTCGGATCGGACGGAGCTTCGACCTGCCAGACTTTCTCCGAAATCAGTTTGATCCTTTCCCTGGCGCGCTTTTCGCTGCTTCTGATCAAAAACCGCGTGTATCCGGCGATTTCCTCGGTCAAATTAGCCGATACTTGAGGATCATGGCTTTGATTCAAATTGATGACATCCCTCATGATCAGGTAAAGAACCGCCCTCCTTTGGATCATGCTCCCAAATCCCCCTTCGCTCGTCTTGGCGCCGCACATCTCGCAGGCCGCCTTGGTCAGGGTCGACAGTTGGAAAGCCACTTCGAGCCGGTGGGCCAATGCCTGGTCAAACCCCATTTCCCTCGAGATTAAGCGCGCGATCATCACCTCGCTCAACCGGTCGGTGGCGGCGTCTTTGATCCCGCCGGCTTCAGAAACCGTACCCAACTGTCTGGCGATTGGCCCGTCGGCGCCATTGAGAAGACTCGTCAGGAAAAATTCCTTGAGAAATTTGGGGTAAGGCCTGTGCTCCCCGATTACCCGGCACATATCGGCGATTTTTTCTATTTGAGTCAAAGTGATGTGATCTGCCTGCAATTGACTATTGCTTTCGATCACAGAATGAACCGTTGTGTTGTCAAAAAAACCCTTAGAATCAAAATAACCCAAGATGCCTGGGATATGTTTGGCCAATGCGCTTTGGATCAATCTCAGTTTGCTGTCGCGGTGCTGCGCTTCGTTTTTCTTTTTCTTTTTCACTTTCGGCTCAAAAGACGCTATCCTATAAACGTTGTCATATTTTTTGCTTTCTTTCCTCGAATAGAGAGTTCCGGTAGACAGGTCCTGGACGATATAAAATTTCACTTGGGGAAACATCTTGGCCAACGATAAAACATCTTCCGGGTTGTCGTCGTAATGGCTTATTTGCGTATAGCCACGCCCGATCAGTTCCCTGATCGCCAAAGCTTTGCTTTCCCTGGATTTTTTTCCTTCTGATTTGAAAAAAAAGTCTTTGATCCGGCCGTCGACGCCTTCGCTTTTCAGTTTGCCTCTGGTCATATCGTACCAGTATTTTTTCGCTTCCCTACCAGTATTGACGAAGACGTCGGCCGTTTGCGATTCTTTATCGATGAACTGCTTGGCGCCCTTTTTCAGAGGCCTTTTTTGAGCAGTCTTGAACCTCTTGCTTTCCCAACCTTGATTCACCGGCCGGTCAACGATCGCCCAATCGGCATTCTGCGGCAAAGCGAAAGGTTCGAAGATCTTTTTACCTTGCCCCAGAATAAAATAGCGAAACAAGGCTTCGACTTGAATGGGAGGAAATTTTCTGAAAACTACGCCGTCAAGGTCCAAGGAAACAGCTCTTCTTATTTCTTGCGTCATAACGCTCTATTTTATCACTTTTTTTGGTTTGGATTGCAAAGAAGCTCATCTGAACAATCTAGCTCTACCAAGTTTGTAGACAAGGGATTTGTTTTTGCGCTCTCCGATGATTTTCGCAGGCACTCCTCCGACGATCGCATATGGGGGCACGTCACGGGTGACGACGGCTCCGGCAGCGACGACGGCACCGCGTCCGATGGTGACTCCGGGAAGGATGATGGCCCTCGGGCCGACGAAGACGTAGTCCTCGATTTTCACCGCTGCGTCCTTGGCTTTGAAACTGTCGCTTTCGATGTCGTGCTCAGAATTGTAAACCATCACCTCTGAGGCGATGTCAACGTGATTGCCGATCGTCAACTTTGCCCGACCGTCAAGCACTGCTCCTTCGCCGACGATCGTATCTTCGCCGACGCTGATATTCCTCGGGTCATAAAAACGAGCCTTGGTATGGATGGTCGAACCCCGGCCGATTTTCATGCCGGCCAAACGGTAAGCGAATCTGCGGAAAGAATGGGAGGGGACGCATCCGGCCAGATGGAGTTTGAAGACGATTATTTCCAGCCAGATGTTTCCTATCCGGTTCCTGACTTTGCCGAAGAATTCGGAAACGGAAAGACTCTTGCCGTTTTTATCTTTAAACATATTGATATTATATCATTTACAAATTAGCAGTTAAAAGTGAGCAATTAGTAGTTTAGTTAAGAAGAGTTAATAGTTTTTTTACCTTTTAAAGTTAAGACTATTGAAGTTAATATTTTACTTAATTCTTTAACTCTAATTATTAAATCATTCAAAATAATTTTATTAACTGAAAGGTTACTTTTTTCAGTTAAGGCTAACCAATATCTTGTTTCGATGGAACTTTTATAAGCATGATGTATGAAGTTTTTAAAATCAGCCTTCGAAGAACTACCTTGTGCTTCGGCTATATTAGCCCCTATTGAAAAACCAGCTCTCAAAAGTTGATCTTTAATAATTCTTAAGATATTATCATTTGCAAAACTTCCAACAAATTTAATTAATTGCAATGAGAAATTGAAACTCTTGTTTAAGATTAAGTTTTTAAAATTTTCGTTTTTCATACATTTTTGACTTTAAACTAAACTACTAACTACTCACTACTAACTTTTAACTAATTTATAGTATCTGTCAACGGACTATAATCAACAAAAAACATTTAAAGATCATCAATACTTTACGATTTTAATGAAGTCTATTCTTCAAGGAATCTTGACTTGGCCGAGTAGGTCCTCTGGCCGAAGATGAAGCGCTGCCTGGCATAGGTGATGAAAAGCCTTTCCTTGGCCCGGGTGATACCGACGTAAAATAACCTGCGTTCTTCCTCGAGCGAATAGACGTCGTCGAAAGACCGGGAATGGGGCAGGATCCCCTCCTCGACCCCGACAACGAAAACGACCGGAAACTCCAAACCTTTGGCCTGGTGAAGCGTCATCAGCCTGACGCCGTTTTTGTTTTTGGCGCCCTTTTCCCCTTCGAAATATTCCGACTCGACCAAAGCCACCTGCTCTAAAAACTGCGGCAAAGAAGGGAAAGCGACCGCCACCGACTTCAGCTCTTTGATGTTCTCGAGGCGCGAGTAATCCTCTTCCGTTTCCGGATCATAAAGCTTTAGATAGTCGGTCGCCTGGAAGACTTCCTCGATGATCTTGTCGCTGGTTTTATCGTTGACGCTGTCTTTGACTCCTTCGTAGTACCTCTTGAACTTTTCCCACCTGGTCTTTCCCAACTTCAGGATCCTCTCCGAGGAAAGCTTGTCGACCGGGTTGACCAATAACCGCAGATAACTTAGGACGTCTTTGATTTCCTTTCTTTCGTAGAATCTTGTCCCTCCAATTAAAACATAAGGAATCCCGCCGTGCAGGAAGACCTCCTCGAGCGCCCGCGACTGGGCATTGGTCCGATACAAAATCGCCATTTCGTCCAGCCGGTAACGGGATTTCAAATCGGCGATCATCGTCGCCACGTATGTACCCTCATCCTCCTCGTTGCTCGCCTCGTAAAAAGTCACCTCTTCGCCGCCTTTTTTGTCGGTATACAAAGACAGGATCGGGTGGGTCTGGTTTTTGGAGATAACCTGGTAGGCGAAGTTGAGGATCGACTGGGTCGACCGGTAGTTTTTCTCCAGATAAAAAACCTTGGTTTTTGGGAAATCGGTTTGGAACTTTTCCAGGTTCTTGATTTCGGCGCCGCGCCAGGAATAGATGCTCTGGGAAAAATCGCCGACCACAGTGACGTTTTTGTATCTCTCTCCCAAAAGTTTGGTCAATAAATATTGGACATAGTTGGTGTCCTGGAACTCGTCTACAAGAATATATCTGAACCTTTCCTGGTACTTCATCAGTATTTGCTTGTTTTTCTGTAACAGCTTGATCGTGACATTGATCAGGTCGTCGAAATCAAGGGCATTGCTGTCTTTTAACTCCTTCTGATAGGCCTGGTAGACAAGATTGGTGTCCGAGGAGGCATAGTCGGAAAAAACCTCCAGGTATTTTTCCGGGCTGATGAACTGGTTTTTTGCCCCGGAAATCCGGTTGAGGAAATAAGAGGGCGTGTATTTTTTGTTGAGGTGGATCTTCTTCAGGGCTGACTTGACCACGCCAAGCTGGTCTTCGTCGTCGTAGATCAGGAAATTTTTTTTAAGGTTAATGAACTGGCCGTCGACACGAAGAATCCTGGCGCAAAAGGAATGGAAGGTACCGATGTATCCAAGGGAGTATGTGGCCCCCATCCTCGCTTTCATCTCGCTCGCCGCTTTGTTGGTGAAAGTGATCATCAGGATCGACTTGGGGTCGACCCGGTGGTTTTTGATCAGGTTGATCACCTTGGCGACCAGCACCCTGGTTTTTCCCGATCCGGCGCCGGCCAAAATGATCGAACTCCCCTTCTCTAGCAAAGCCGCTTCTTTTTGTTGAGGGTTCAAATTATTCAGAATATTATCAGTCAGCATAAAGTATAATTATATGATAATTATGTCTCTAAAAGTTAAAACGTCACTGTGTTTCGGAGCAATTTTTTTAATCCTGACCGCTCTCATCTTGCCTTACTGGAGATTCGTCAACCAAACCCTCAAAGTCTCAATTCTGCCGGCTCTTTTTTCCAACGACGATTTGAAAATGTACGACAACCAGATCAATTTTTTCATCGGCGGCATCGGTGATCCGACCCACGACGGCCCCAACCTGACCGACTCGATCATCATCGCCAACTACAACTTCAAAACAAATAAATTGACGACCATCTCGCTGCCCCGTGACATCTGGAGTCCGACCCTGAAAGACAAGATCAATTCGGCTTATGCTTACGGCGAGGCGAAAAAACCAGGGGGCGGTTTTATCCTGGCCAAAGCCGAGCTGTCAGACATCGTCGGCATGCCGATCCAATACGCCGCCATCATTGATTTCAGCCAGTTCAAGGAACTCGTCGACTATCTTGGCGGTGTCGACGTCAACGTCGCCAATTCGTTCGTCGACAAACACTTCCCCATCGACGGCAAGGAAAACGACCCGTGCGGAGGTGACCCAACCTATGCCTGCCGGTATCAGACAATTTCCTTTAACAAAGGCATGACCCACATGGACGGTGAGACTGCCCTGAAGTTTGTCAGATCCCGTTATGCCGAAGGACCGGAAGGTACTGACTTCGCCCGCGAGGCCCGCCAGGAGAAAGTCGTCGACGCCGTCAAAAACAAAGTCGTCACCATGGTGAAAAAACCGAACGTTAAAACCTATGAAAATCTTTATAACATTTTCAACAGAGTGGTAAAACGCGACCTCACCAATCAGCAGGGAGCAATCATCGCAAGGAACATCATTCTCAAGGGTAATTTCAAACAGAACCGGGTGGTGGTAGGCCAGGAATTTTTCGACAATCCGCCAATGGGACTTTCCCAGTATAACGGCGCTTGGGTCCTCGTTCCGACTGGAGGAAACTACTCGCTCATCCACCAATATATCCAGTGTTATCTCCAAGGCAAGTCCAACTGCGAAGCTTTAAAAAACAAAAGCAAATAAGATCAACGAAGAAGCCACTCCAAAAAAGATCACTGTCTTGTCGATTACTCCGGTCAACGGTAAAGTCGCGATCGTTGTCGGCGAAACTGCCGGTGTTGTTGTCGTTGATCCGGTTACCGAAACTGTCGGACTAATGATGGCGACGATGACTTCGGTCGGGGACGGGCTGACCGACAAGCTGGCGGCTGAACTGGACGATGAACTTGACGAAACCGCCGTGGTCGGGGTCAAGACGGGAGTTGAAGTTGGCGTTAGAGTGGGTGTTGGCGTATCTGTTGGTGATAAAACGGCAGCTAGCGTCGCGGTATTATTGGTTAAACTTCCTGCCAATCCGGGCGTCGGCAGGCGGTTGATTACCTGGGTCGGGGCCAACAGTGGAGTCGGCGTCGGCAAAATCACCTGGCTGATTTGATTCGGTTGCTGTTTTGACCTGACGATGATAAAGACCGCCAGGGTCAAAACCAATAGCCCGACGCCTAAAACCAGGCTGGTCATCGTTTTCGTTTCTTTCTTCATCGTCTTGTTTTGAGAATTGGTCAAAGAAGCTGGCAATCTGGTGAAGTTGGCGACGTCGACCTTGACGTTTTCGTTGAAATCGGGCAGTTTCGGATCCTTCTTTTGGCTGTTGTTGTTTGACTCCTTTTTCAGCAAATAAAACTGGTATCCCAAGAATCCGGCCGTGATGACAAATGCCGCCAGGCTAATCTTGTTGAGATAAGACAAAACTGTAAAAATGTCCATAACTTATTTTTCCAAAAAATCTTTCAGAAAACAAGGAGGATTCCACCTCCAACTATAATTAATGAAAAACCGCTGATGATTGGAAGAACGTCCGCCACTCCCGACTTGAGAAGACCGGTCGGAGAAATGACAGGAGCCGTTGGATTGTTATAGCTACTCGGCAAAGTCGGCAACGGCGTTGGCGTATCGGTAACGGTTGATGAATCAGTCGCCGTCCCTAAAACTTTTCCCTCGAAGCCGGTATTGGAAACGATCGTAAAATTCCTGGTCACGATTGTTTCATTCCCCTTTCCGTCTTTCGTCTTGATCGTGATCGTATGCGGCCCCAAATCCAAGCTGTCGGGAATAAGATAACTCCAATTGCCTGATTTATCGGCGGTGACGTTGGCGGAATAAACTTTGGCGGAATGGATCGTGATTGAAACCGCTGCCATGGGTAGTGCTACCCCTTTTATCAATGGCTGCGTCCCCGGAATCAGCGCCCCTTCCTGCGGGTAAACGATTTCAACCTTCTGCTGGTTGGATGCGCCGGCAAATCCCGTCGACGTTCCCAAAACGTTTTGCCCTTCCTGATAATTATAGTTTTTTCCGATTACGATCGACTGGGGATTGTTGGCAATGTTGTTGAGGGTGCTCGTCAAGGTAGACAGTTGGCCGTCCTCGCTCAAAACCTCAATTTTTACCGGTTCTTTTCCGGTCAAAATTTGCTCCTGCCCGCTATTCTTGTTGTAAAAAGAATTCAAAGGCACCAGCCATTCGCCCGTATCTTTGGTCAGAGTCGAAATCGGGGCAATCGAATCGTTGACGGTGACGATGACGACGGCGTTGGCTAAAGGAGCCAGATTAGCCTGCAGCACCTTGCCGTTAGCCGGATCCAGCTTGGTATTGGCCGAAGACGTTAGGGGCGTCTTGAAAGTGAATTCGCTGCCGTCAGGGGCGACGATTTTTTTGTTGTTGGAAATGATGGCGTAGTAATACTGCTGGCCGGGCTGCAGATCCTTGATCGTGACGTAATGGTTAAGATAGGCGGATTTTTTTTCGCTGACGTCCCGGTCGTCAAGGGCGATGTTATCCAACTGGCCGGGCTTGTTGCTATATGCCAACCAACCGACTTCTTTGGCGTCGCCCTGCCAAAAAACAGTCACCTGTATAGGATTCAGGTTGGTAATTTCAATCCGTTTCAGGTTGACTTGACTGGCTCTGGACGGCTGGGCCGACCGGTTAGTCAAGCTGAAGAAAAAACCGATGATAAACAAAACCAGTAATACCCCGATTACGGTCGGAATCCTGGTTTTTTGGCCGGTATAAAGATCAGAATAAATCATCTATTCTTGTTTGCTCCTGATAACGTTTAACAGATCCTTGCTTATTGTATAGTTGTCTAAGGTGGGGACTTCGATTTTCGTCTGTACTTTTTGTTCGGTTGAGGCGTGATATATGTCAGCCACCAACCAGGCGATCACCGTCAAAAAAACGCCGATGGACAAAACCAGAATGTCTTTTTTTTTCATAGATAATAACCGTCAATCGTCAAGACTACTTGTAACTGACCGGAATTGGTGCTCTGCTTATCCTGCGTCACCACCAGGTTGTTGATGGTTTTGAGACGACGCTGGTTGAACAAATCTTTCATAAAAGCCTGCAGATTGGTAAACGTCGTCTTACCTTCGATATTGAGCTCGACGCTTTCTATCTGCTTTTGCGTCTGGCGGAGGTTGACGTCCGAGATATTGGCTTTGGTGATGGCAAACGAGTTCTTATCGGCGATCGTTTTCACGTCATCGACCATTTTGTTGACTTCCGGGTACTGGGAAACCGCCTGGTTTAGTAACGGTATGCTGTCCCGGCTGTCTTCGATCTGACCCTGGATGGCGGTGATATTGGTGATCTTCTGTTCGTAGGCGGTATCAACGATCTCCAGATCGGCTTCCTGTTTTTTCAGAGAAAAAGCCGTCGTCAAAGACGGAGCAATGGCAAAAACTATGAATATCGAAAAGACAAAAAAGAAAATTATCGCAAAAGAATAGTCGGTCGTCTTTTTGGTAAAAATCGATTTTAAAAATGTCTGTCTGTCCATCTTAGCCTTTGAATTTTGTCAAAGTCATGATAAATACATAACCGGTTTCCGTTTTTCTGATGCTATTGAATTCGATGTCGGAAAATTTATTGTCTCTTTCAAGCAAAGCAAAAAATGCTTGTAGCTGTTTGGCATCGTTGGCTTGGCCGCTTATCCTCAGCGAGTCCTGCGTCGAATCGAATTCGGTCAAGGTGACGCTGTCCGGGAAAATCGACAACAGATAGTTAACCATCGAATTGAATTTTTCTTGTTTGATGAGAATTTTTTCTATCTCTTTGCTTTTTTGGTCGATCCGGTTCGCTTCCTGCAACAGCGGAAGGACGATCTGGACAATTTCTTTTTTCTGGTCCACTGAATCTTTCAAATCGATGATCTTCTGGTCGATCTGGAAGCGGTAAAAGAAAACAGCAATCACCACTAACTGGGTAATGACGATAATGTACCGCAAATAATTCAAGGAAAAATACATCACCTTATCTAAAAGGGAAGCTTCCTGCTTAGGTAAAAGATTAATTTTATATCTCATTTAGAGGTAATAAATTTTTTAACCTTCGCTTTCAATCTATTACCTTTGTTTTTATGGATTATTTTTCTTTTGACGGCCTTGTCGACTTGGGAATAATATTTCTTTACTAATTCCTTGACGTTTTTTCCTCCTTTTTTCAGTTTTTTAAGCGTCTCCTTATATGCTTCTGTATAAAGATTGTTCCTTTCCGTCCTTTTCTTATCCTTTCTTACCTTCTTTTTAGCTGATTTGATGATTGGCATAAAGATCAAACACCTCTCTTTCGAAAACTATAAATTTTAAATTTCAAAAATTATAGGGAAAAATCTTTTTGATATATCTTTTGACCGTAATCCCCAGTAAACTTAAGAGTCAAGCTGATTTTTCCCACCACCTGGTGATAAACACAAGTTCCTGACGAACACGTCCCCAAAGTCAGGTGTTTGGTGAAACTCGATTCTCCGTTGGTCGAAGCCGTACCGATCACGCCCTGTAAACCTTGGGAAGCGGTCTGGTATGACAACTCATAGTCGATCGACTGGGTTCCTGAAGGAAGATTGTCAACTGCCAAATCTACTTCGTGATTGTTATTGGCTCCTGTCATTGACACTTTGACCGACGAATCGACGGTCGGCATGACTTCTTCGGTTGGTGTCGGCTGAGCCGATTGATTTTTTTGGCCATTTCCCCTATTCAGCAAAAAAAATCCGCCAACTAATAAAACAACTATCCCCGCGCCGATAATCGCGTATTTTTTGAATTCTGGCTTCATATTGTTTAAATTCTAATTTTTAATTAAATTAGTTTTTCTTTGACATAATCATTCAATTTTCCGATACTGACCCGCTCCTGTTTCATCGTGTCGCGGTCCCTCACCGTCACCTTTTCGTCTTCCAGAGTCTTATAATCAATTGTAACACAGTATGGCGTTCCTATTTCATCCTGTCTTCTATACATTTGGCCGATGTTGCCCGAGTCATCAAACTCACACACCATTTGGGACTTTAAATCCTGATAAAGTTTGTATGCCCTGGCCTTCAATTTTTCGTCTTTTTGTAATGGAAAAACCGCCACTTTGACAGGAGCCAACGCCGGTTTTATCTTCAAGACGGTTCTTTTTTTGCCATTAACTTCTTCTTCCCGATAAGCATCAACGACAACCGTGATCAGCAACCGAGACAAACCGAAAGTCGGTTCGATAACGTGAGGGATGAACTTTTCGCCGGTTTTCGGGTCCCGGTAGTTCAAGTCAACTCCCGAAGCTTTCATGTGGTTACTCAGATCGTAGTCAGTCCGATAAGCCAACCCCCACATTTCTTTCCAGCCGAACGGATAGTCGTACTCTATGTCCATGGTTCTTTTCGAATAGTGAGACCGCTCAAACGATTCATGCTCGCGCCAACGCATTTTTGACTTGTCCAAACCAAGATCCATGGCCATCTTCCACATCGTCTCTTTCCAGCCGTCATACGTTTTCTCCCAGTCCCGTTCGCGTATAAAATATTCAAATTCCATCAAATCAAATTGCAGCGTCCGGAAAACTCCCTGCCCCAAAGTGATTTCGTTCCTGAAACATACCCCTTGGGAGGCAATCCCAAAAGGAACCCGTACTCTCATCGTATTGACTATCTGGCGATAGTTCATGAATATTCCTTGGGCCAATTCACCTCTGAGATAGGCTTGCGATTTGCTGTCTTCAACGATGCCGATATGGGTTTCGAAAAGGAGGTTGAACCGTTTGGCATCGGTCAGATCAACCGACCCGCAGCGCGGACATTTCAACTGGTTGTCTTTGATGCTTATCGGGAAGAAGAAGTTAATGGCAAAAAAAGAACCGTCTTGAAGATAAAACCGGCGTTGGCTCCTGTCAAAGTGGCGGTTTTTCCATTA
>JAMCTE010000013.1:16235-26118 GCA_023381015.1 Patescibacteria group bacterium
AAAGGAGGTTGAACCGTTTGGCATCGGTCAGATCAACCGACCCGCAGCGCGGACATTTCAACTGGTTGTCTTTGATGATTTTCGTCAATTCTTCGACTGGCAACCCTTCAACTTTTCTTTTTAACTTGTCTTCTATCAGATGGTCGGCCCGGGTCCGATTATGGCATTTTTTGCACTCTACCAAAGCGTCGTTGAATCCGGTGACGTGGCCTGAAGCCTGCCAAACTTTCGGATTCAGTATCACCGAGCTGTCGACCAAAACAATGTCGTCCCGCTCGAGGACGATTTTCTTCAGCCACCAATCACGGAGATTGTTTTTCAGCAGAACACCGTAGTGACCAAAATCCCAAGTATTGGCTAACCCTCCATATATTTCTGAGGAAGGATAAAAAAATCCGCGACGCTTCGCCAAAGCGATAATTTCGTCCATAGTATATATAAAAAAATTATAACAAAAAAGCCGTCCCCATATAGCTTAATAAAAGCTCTCTAGGGACGGCTCATTTGAGTCGCGGTTCCACCCTGCTTGATAAGTCATGATGTCCACTGAACTTATCCTCTTTATTGATTTGCCGAGCAACTCCCGCTTGCCAAAGACGATCGACGTTGCCCAATATTTTTAGTTTAACAAAAAAAAATCGTCTGTCAACCGACAAGATCAGGCAGTTTATCGTTAGTCAACTCGAAAATGATCTCTTCCAACTTAATTAGATCGTAGTCCTTCTTGATATATCCGAGCCGCATCAATAACTTGCTCAAGTATTGCCCTAATAAGTTATTGTTAGATGTTGATTGAGTTAGTTTGATTAAAAATGATTTTGTTAGATCGTAAACGCTCTCTTCTCTCTGATTTTCCGGCAAAAGTTTTTCCAAAACAAAAAAAAATTGGTAAAGCAATCTCACCTTGCCGGGATTTTTTTTCAATTCGGAAAAACCGCTCAGCAGGCTTGTTTCCTGAAGATATAGACGGTCCCCTTTTCTATTCAACATGACGGTGATCAGGTTGCCTGTTTCCAAGTGTGGGGCACGCCGGCTGGTGATCTTCTTGACTCCCTTGGCGACGACAACCGTCTTGCCTTGCTCAACCGTAAATAAAAATACGAGCAAGTCTTTGTCCAAGAGGGTTTTTTTCTTCAATACGAAGGCTTCTGTCTTGATCGACTGGCTCATTTTAATTTTTTTCAATTTCAAAGAAACTCATGTCGTTGCCTTTTTCGTAAACGGCCTTGTAGGAAATTACCTTCGGATCGTCCGACAAGATGTGAGGCAGAACGTGCTTCAACTCCGCTAATAAGTTGTCAAGCGACATGACCTCCTCTTTGGTCAACCAGGCAAAATCGCCGTCATCGGCATTACCTTTAAGCTCTCCCTGCTCGTAATCGGCAACTACCATAAAAAAATAAAACTCTTCGTCTAAATCCTTTAAATGGGCGTTTCCGACGGCTCGCAAGCGAAGATTCTTTATTTTTAGTCCGGTCTCTTCCTCAACCTCCCTCCTCGCCGCCGTAAAGAGTCCTTCGTTGAACTCCCGGCGGCCACCAGGAGCCATCCAGACACCGGGCATGATTTTTTTGTTTTTGTGGCGGTGAAGCAGCAAATATCGATCATCCTTTTTGATAAAACACTCGAGAGTCACTTGAATCTTGCGGTTTTTCATCATTTTGCGTTGAGCACCTTATCTTGTTCCAAGAGCCCGTCGTAAATAGTCTTTTCCGTTGACTTCCACTTTCCAGGTCTGGTTGCTGATACCTGGCTGTTTTTGTATCATCATTTTGTCGGTGGAAACGTTGTCCGGCAAAGTGTATTTGACGATGGCTGTCGCCTTACCCTGGGTCGGAACTTCCAAAAATCCTTCGAAAACCGTCTTGCCCAAATCGTCATAAGTCTGAACCGGTTTTTCAGATCCTTGAAAACTGACGAGCTTTGAACCCTTAGGTACGTAAAACCTGATCCAGTTTCTAAGAATCGCGTTAAGGCACAAGCCGCCGTGCTCCAAGTTACAGTCAGAAGGCGGATAAGGATTCCTAAACTCGATCGTTACTTCCCTTTGCCGGCCGGTCGTTTTTGAGTCGACGGTTTCGCTGACAAAGAGATTAGACTTGGCGCCGGCAAAATTGACGTTGTTGATGTGGAGGTAATCGCCGCTAAAGTCACGGATCCTGCCGGCAAAATTTAGCTGCTCGATCGATTTCTGAACGGCCGGGTCGTTAAAATTAAGCAGAATGTCTTTGTCCTGAAGATTTTTGTACATCGTCTGCATCAGTGTTCCCCAATACTTTGAAGGAGAATAACCAATTGCCTTGTAAAAAAGCGTGTACATCAGTTGCCCTAGGATGCCTTTTCTGTTTTCCTTGAGGTAACCCACCGGACGGTCGACGATGTCGAATAAAGTATAGATGGCTTCGGCGCAGTTGCAGCGCTTATCCGTCTTGGCGGAGAAATTGATCCCGTTGACTTTAGTGTCTCCGAATATCGTCAACATGTCCACGAGTATCTTTGAATCAAGGGCAATTACCCCGTCGTAGCTCACCTTGGCGCCGCTCCTGTCATAAAGGCTGTTGAAAAGCTTTAAAGACTCGACAAAATCGGGGGAAAGATTGCTGTCCCTGATGTAAAACAGGCTGACGCCTTTATGATAGGTGAGAATTTCCGGAGGCGCTTTGGGATGGTCGGCAATCGTCGCATCGAGCGAATATATGTCGTCGGACCTGTCGATAGTGATCTTTCCTCCCTTCACTTTCAAGATGGCGTAAAAAGTCAGGAACCCTCCCGTCGCCCGCAATTCCTTATCGTTTTGATACAACAGCAAATAAGTTTTTTCTTCTTTGCTGCCTAGAAGTTCGGGCAACTTTTTGATCAAAGGCTTGGCATCGACAAAAAGTGAAGTCAAACCGGCAAACTGTTCTTGAACATTGGTAATTTGACCTTTTAAATCAAGGCTGCCGATTTTACCCGGGTAACGATCAGGATTGATCTGGGAGATTTTTTTATTGGCCATATCGATGTCAGCCGAAATCGGATCAACTTTCTGCACCAGTTTATCCAAAGTCAAAACGGCGGTCTGTAACCTGTCTTGGGCTGATTTTTCGACAAACGACGTCTCGCCTTTTTTAAAACCGATCAAGTCGGCGTATGGTTCGATGGCCGCCACGCTGTCGACCCCGGCTTTGACCAGATAACCTCCGCCTTCGACCCCGTTTTTGAAATCGGAAACGTAGGGAATAAAAGACAACCAATATATCGACTGGGAAGTTTTTTCAAAGTCTTGGTACTGGTTGGAAAAACTGGTCATCTTCGACTTGAGAAGCGCCATGTCATTTTTGGCAAAAACCGCCTTTAATTCTTTTGCCGAAGTGACGAGCGCCGTCGCTTTTGCCTTGATATTCATGACCGGCCTAAAGATAAAGAAAAAACCCAAAACCAACAACACCAGAATAGCAATGATAATATTGGTCCTTTTCTTTTTTGATTTTGCCATACTATTTAAATTTAAATCGCTCCTTTTCCACTCACCATAATGATAGGTGTTTTTAGAATTATCAGTAAATCTTTCCATAAAGAAATATTATCTACATATTTTGCGTCAATTTCAATCCTTTTATCAAAATTGACTTCGGATCGGCCAGAAACCTGCCACAGTCCGGTGATTCCTGGTTTAACCGACAAAACTTTGTTGACTAACTTTTTTGTCCTCGGATACTCGACCATCTGGTTTTCCAACTCATCAGGATAGTAGGCCCTCGGACCAACCAGACTCATCTCACCTTTCAGGACGTTCAACAGCTGGGGGATCTCGTCGATCGAATGTTTCCTGATGAATTTTCCGATCGGTGTAATCCTCGGATCTTTTTTCAACTTATAACTGCTTTTTTTGTATTCATGAAAAAGTTTTTTTAATCTCGGATCCGTACGCAATAAATAATGAGCGTTACTGATCATGGAGCGAAATTTATACATCTTGAACTTTTTCCCCTTTTCCCCGATCCTTTCCGGCACGTCGGCCAGGATAGGACCGGAGGAATCAATTTTTATGGCCAATGCCGTCAATAAAGAAACCGGGCTGAAAAAAATGAGCAGGACAAAACTGGCGACAATATCAAAAATTCTTTTGAATATTTTTTGATAACTGTTCCCTTTTAAGAATTTGACCATATAGAATTTTTAAATGTGCTTTTCGTGTTCGGTACCGCCAAAACTTTCCACGAGCTTCTTTACTTTTGCCATGGAATTTTTTTTGGCGATCAAGATGACGTCTTTAGTATTGACGACGATGTTTTCGTCCAAATCAACGCCAACGATCAGCTTGTCGTCCTGATAGTTATAAATCAAACTGTCCCTGACGTGTTCGACGAAAACTTCTCCCCTGATGACGTTCTCATAGCTGTGGGTTTCCAGTGCTTCCTTGAGAGCTTCCCAGCTACCAACGTCACTCCAGCCAATGTCTTCAACTATTACCTCGGCCTCGTTTTTGTTAAGTTTTTCCAATATGGCATTGTCAAAACTGATGCTTTCTACTCGGCCATAAAGTTTTGCCAAAACCGACTGGTAGTTTTTTTTGCCGAAAGATTCAAGGATTTTATGGGTATTTTTATATATCGAAGGAGTCAGCGTTTTGAACGATTCGTTGATAAACCGTGGAGTCGTGACAAAGTAACCTAAATTCCAGGCATACTCTCCCGAATTGACGAATCTTTTGGCGTCAGCTTCTTCGGGACGGTATGTCAGACCCTTGAACTGGTAAAAAGTTACTCCTTCTTTATTGGCAATCCTGTTGCCAAATTTGATGTAGCCGAGATTTATGCTGGGGAACCTGGGCTTATGGGCGATAAAAATTATTTTTTTCGGATTTTTTTTGACTTTTTCACCAGCCAACCGCAAAATTTCTTTGAAAAGGACGACCTCCTTGACTAAATGATCGCTCCAAAGGATGGCGATCGGTTCTTCCGGATTATTCCTGCCTACGATGCCGACAGACAAAGCGATTGCCGGAGCGACGTCTTTTTTTTCCGGTTCCAGGATAAGGTTTGCCTTGGGAATTTGGGGAAGCTGATCAGAAACTATGTCTTTGTATAAATTATTGGTTGAGATGTAGATATCCTCTGGCTTAAATTCTGGCAACAGTCTGCCAACCGCCAGTTGAAGGGTCGACTTGTCTCCGACCAGTTTCTCAAATTGTTTTGGTGATTTTTTTCTTGATAAAGGCCAAAGTCTTGTCCCGGTCCCACCCGCAAAAATTATTGCTTTCATAAAAGTGATTTAAATCGAGTCATAAAGTTTTCCTTGCTAAACTTGTCTGCCACTTCAGTCGGGAACTTGGTCAAATTGTCTTTTAAATTGTAACTTATTTTGGTGAATCTTTCAACCGCCTCAAGCAATGATTTTGCCTTTTGCTCCCGGAAGAAAACTCCTGACTTTCCGTCGCTGACGGTTTCCGTACCTCCGCCCTTGGCGAAGGAAATAACCGGACAACCAAAAAACTGCGCTTCTAAGGAAACATAACCAAAATCTTCCTCTTGCGGCATGATCAATGATTCCGCGTGCGAATATAATTTGGCCAAATCGCGATCAGACAATTTGGGAAAGAAACTGATATTTTTTCCGGAAATTTTTTTTAGGTAATTTTCCTCTGATCCTTCTCCGACAACGACGAGCTTTTTTTTTGATTTATTGAAAACTGATATCGCCAAATCAATTTTTTTATATTTTTCCAACCTCGAAACTATCAAAAAATAATTGTTAATTTTTAGCCCTTCTGTCAAAGGCTCATTTTTCGCTTCTGATTTTAACCCTCTCCAATAATTGACGTCAAACGGCGGATAGATGACTAGGCTGTCGCGCCGGTAATATCTCAAACACCTTTCCCTGACGGTCTCGGAAATGGAAATAATTTGATCGGGCCTTTGGCTAACGACAACGTCCCAATTTTTTAGGTAAGAAACATAAAACTTATTAAAAAAATTTTCCCGGAAATAATCCTGCTTGTGGCTCCACAGGAACCGGGTCGGCGTCAATAGATAGCAAATGTGTTTTGTCTTTATTCCGCTGATGATCGACTTCGCGAAAGAAGAAGTCACCGAAATTACCAAATCATAGTCGCTAAAATCAAATGACTCGAAGGCCAAAGGATAAAAAGGCATGGAAAACAACCTTCGCTTTCTAATAAATTCCGGCAAATCTTGGATAAACGAAGTTTTGACGTTCAGATCCCTCGCCCAACCGGCCCCTTTGAGATCCAGGTAGGAGGTAAAGAAATCAGCCTCGGGAAACATTTCTTTGAAAGTCAACAACACTCTTTCTACTCCGCCCCATTTGTCAAACCAATCGTAGACGATAGCGATTTTTTTGTTTTCCGCCATGATAGAGATATTATATCGAATCGTAAATCTTCCTTGTTTCACGCGTCATTTCCTCGAAAGAGTATTTTGTTAGCAATTCGCGGTAATCAAATTTGGTCGGTTTGGAAATGAAGGATATGATTTGCTTTCTGATATCGGCAGCATTTTTTGGGTTAAAGTCGAGATAACGGTTGCCCCAAAGCTCCTTGAAAATTGGAATGTTTGAAGCGATTATGGGGGTACCGAAATGAGCGGCTTCGACTAACGGCAAACCAAACCCCTCGGACAAAGACGGTTGAATAATCGCCAAAGCGTTTTTGTAAAAGAAAATCAGATCAGAGTATGGAGGATTTCTTATGACGGTGATTTTTTTATGTAATTTTAACGATTCAATTTGTTTGACGATCTTTCCGGTAAAATAATCGTCCGGGCCAACGAGTACCAAACGATATTCTTCCGGAACAGAAGAAAAAGCCCTGATTAGATTTTCTACGTTTTTATGGGGGTAAAAGTTGCCGACGTAAACAAAAAAATTCTTGAATTTAGTTTTCATTGATTGGTTTTCTTTATTTTCAATGATTTTGTGATTGATCCCTTCGTAAATAATTTTTATTTTGGCGGAAATTTTACTGCCATATTGCTTTATCAATTCGTTTTTGACGGTTTCGCTCGGAGTAATGATTTTCAAAGACCGGCTTACCTGCAGATAAAGAACCAATCTGAAAATCAGATGTTTTATCGAATAAAAAACACCGTTTTTGGTTGAAGCTTTTCCGGTTTTAAAAAGCAGTGGAGTGGTATCGTGAACCGTGGCGACAAATTTTTTGTTGTATAAAATCGGGTAACTGAAATAGGTAAAATGCATCAGATCCAAATCGTCTCTAAGTAACTGGAGCAAAAACGTCGTCTGCTCCGAAAAACCATGCCACCTCTGATTAGCAATTTTTTTGACGATATTCCTGCTTTTAAAATTGATTTTTACGGCATCCTGTTCACGCAAATAAACATAATATATCTCCTGACCTGGACTAGCCTTGTCCAAGTAATAAAGGAGATTTTGCAAGTATGTACCGACTCCTGTCTGCGAGAAAAGTCTGGCGTCGATTCCTATCCTCTTCATTTGTTTGTTCTTGATTTAAAATCTATCGCTAATTCCACCATTTGATTGATAAAGCCAGGGTATTTTTTGGCATAGTGTTTTCTGTAAAATATTTTCATCGAATCGTAAAAATAAAAACTTGTTTTATTCCTGACGGATCGGTCTTTTTTTTTCAATCCGGAAACGGATTTTAAATGAAGCACTTGCCATAAGGGATAATAAATGATCCTGTATCCTAATTTTTTTATCTGCCAGGACATCTCGATGTCTTCTCCATAGGCGAAATAGTCTTTATCAAAACCGCCGATCTTGTCGACGATGTTCTTCCTGGTTAAAAAAAATGCTCCCGTTGGGACTTCGATCTCATGGACTTCTTTCAGATTCAAATGACTCAAGTGATATCCGCCGAATAACCTGTTCAAAACCGGCGTTCCGTAAAAAATCTTCTCAAAACCTAAAAAGTAGGAAAAAGATCTCCAAAGACTGGGAAAACCGCGGTGGGATGCCGGATCAATCTCTCCATTCGACAAAACTACTTTTACGGTCAGTGCCCCCAGACTTTTGTCAATTTCAAAAAGATTGATCAAATCGTTAAAATCTATCTTGTCGACGATCGCATCGGAGTTCAAAAAAAGAATGTACGATCCGGATGCCTTCGTTAACCCGAGATTGTTGCCTTTTCCGAATCCGAGATTTTTTTTTGAAAAAACGGTGGTTAGATTCTTCCATTCGGCAGCCATTTCTTGAAGCATTCTTACGCTGCCGTCTGTTGAAGCGTTGTCAACGACGACGACTTCATAGCTCAAAGGGTATTTGTCAAGATTTTTTTTTAGGTGAGTTAAGCACTGTCGTGACGTATCCTTGGTGTTGTAAGAAACTATGATTATGGAAAGAGAAACCATACTTTATTCTACCGAAAGTCGTCGACCATCGGTCGAAATTTATCGTTTCGGTGATTGCTTAGCTCGACGAGCTTTTCCACCGGTTCCAACCTTTCTTCTTTCTTTTTTACGCGAATCGCGGGTCAGATAACCAACCTTTTTTAAATTCGGCTTGTTTTCTTGGTCAACCAAAACCAATGCCCGCGAAACTCCATGAACGATTGCTTCCATCTGGCCATTCTTACCTCCGCCTTTTACCAGAACGGAAACGGCGAATCTACCTTGATTATTGGTAGCTCCTATCGGAGATAAAATAAAATCCCTTTTGTAACTCTCTACAAAAATTTTATCGAACGGTTTTTGATTTATATATACCTCACCGGCCTTGATTTTCAAATTACCGACGCTGACCTGCTTTTCTTTTCCGACGAGATACAATCTGACCCGGGCAACCGATCTTTTCCTTCTCCCTATCGCTTCGTAGTATTCGATATTTTTGGTTTTTTTAGGCATTTTTTAATTAATACTTATAACTTGGCAAATTTTTCCTGATGCGGATGATTAACGTCGTTGTATACAAATAATCTTTCTAAACGATCGCTTCGAAACTTGTTTTTCGGCAACATTCCGGAAACCGCATGCTTGATAACCAGAACAGGATTGTCATTCATCATCTTCTGGTAACTTATTTTTCTTAAGCCACCCGGATAACCCGAATAGTTTGTATAAATCTTGGTCTTTTCTTTTTTTCCGGAAAGCGTTACTTTTTTGGCGTTGACGACGACGACATAGTCTCCAGAATCCAAATAAGGAACATAGTCTAGTTTATTTTTCCCTTGCAGGTAACGAACGATCTCCGGTGCCAACCTGCCGACGACTTTTTCAGAAGCATCAATCAGATGCCAGCGTCTGGTTATTTCGGCGCCTTTAACTGATTTTGTTTGTTTTGTCAGGTTTTTCATTATTTTTCTTCTCCGCTTTAACTTTAAGAGGAGCGGATTCCTTAACTACTGGATAAACCCATTCAATTTTTGCCAACGGGGCGCCGTCGTCGTTTCTTGGACCTAGTTTGACGATGCGGACATAGCCACCGTTTATTTTTGACAGGGCCGGCCCAACCCGGTCAAACCCATCAACCACTGTTTTATAATCACCCAAGTAGCGGAGCAAATAATTCTTATTGGCTTCGTTACGGGTTTTCATCTTGGTGACCAACCTTTCCAAATGAGGCTTGAGCACCTTCGCTTTTGACAAAGTTGTCTGCAGGCGGCCGTTCGCCAAAAAATTGACTGCCAATTTCCTTAACAGCTGTTTATTGGCATCGTGACCAAAATTAAATTTTATTTTTTTTACTCTGTGTCTCATATCTGTACACCCATTTTTTTCAGCTCATCCTCGATCAACTGGATTGATTTTTTGCCGACTCCCTTCATCTCAACCAATCTGTCCTTGCCAACTTTTATTAAATCGGCAACCGTTTCGATCTTTTCGCGAAGCAAAGCGTTGATGACGCGGGAAGGCAGATTCAATTCGTCGATAATGATTTCGTATAATTTTTTGTCGATTTC
>JAMCTE010000014.1 GCA_023381015.1 Patescibacteria group bacterium
AACTTCCTCTATAAACCATTTTTTTGTCGACTGACATTGATAGGCAGGAATTCTTATTCCCCAAACAATCTGCCTCGAGATATTCCAATCAATAAAATTATCAAGAATATTTATTAGACGTTTTTCAAATCTTTTCGGATAAATCTTTATCTTTCCGCTTTTGACAAGTTTTTTTGCTTTCGAAACTAATGGTTTGACCTTAATAAACCACTGTTCAAGGGGCAATGGTTCTATCACTCGACCATCGCGATAACAGGTACCAATTCTGTGGACGTAGTTTTCATCAACTTTTATTAACAAACCATCTTCTTTTAAATCCTCTACCATCATCAAGCGCGCATTGGCAACTTTTTGGTTATGATATTTTTTTGCACGCAACCGATATTTTTCAGGGATATTTTTTTGGGACAAGAACCAGGAAAAATCCATCTTACCATGAGTAGTAATAATTGGTGTTACCGGTAGATTAAATTTCTTTCCCAATTCAAAATCGTGCGGGTCATGGGCTGGTGTTACTTTCATTATCCCAGTTCCAAATTTTGGGTCGACTTCTGGATCAGGAATGATCGTCATTTTTATTGGTCCCAGTAATCCTTGAATTTCAACTGTT
This sequence comes from Patescibacteria group bacterium, assembly GCA_023381015.1. Classification (GTDB taxonomy): domain Bacteria; phylum Patescibacteriota; class Microgenomatia; order UBA1406; family GWC2-37-13; genus GWC2-37-13. The sequence goes on from JAMCTE010000014.1 coordinate 611, forward strand.
TTACCTAACCAATCTTTATATCTTCTATCTTTCGGGTTTACTGCTAAAGCCGTATCTCTAAATTTTGTTTCTGGCCTAACCGTAGCAATTGTAAATGGGCCATATTTCATATAATAGAGCGGATCTTTTCTTTCAATGTAAACGACTTCAAGATCAGAAAATGAAGTCCCACACCTGGTACAGTAATTGACTAAACGATAGTCCCGATATAGTAAATTTTCGTCAAACAGTTTTTTAAAAGTTTTATAGACAATTTGGACAATATCTTCATCCATCGTGAATTTTTTCTTTTCCCAATCAAGAAAAAATCCAAGTTTTCTTAATTGGCCTTCCATTGTTCCTCGATTCTCCATGACAAAATTCCAAATCATTTTAAAAAGAGTCGTTCTGTCATAGTCAAATCTGCTTTTATCCTGCTTTTGAAGGTGTTTTTCAAATACATATTGAGTTTCAATACCGGCATGATCAGCTCCAGGAAGCCATAAGACTTCATCACCTAGTAATTTATGATATCTAATCATTATATCTTCAAATACATACATCGCATGACCCAAATGCAAAGAAGCATTTGCATTTGGAGGAGGAAGAATAATAGAAAAGGGCTTTCTTCTTTTATGAATTTTGGAGGAGAAAAAACTTTTTTTCTCCCACTCTTGATAAATTTTCTCTTCAATCTGTTGTGGTTGATATTTGGAATCCATGTTAAAAATCTGAAATGTCAAATCCCAAATGGTAAATTTGAATCTTAAATTTTTTTAAGAGTTAGATTAAAGTTTACAGTTTTGGTTTTGAGTTTTAGATTTGAGTTTTTAGATTAGTAAATATTATATAATATTTTCCTATGACTTGGCTTTTTACTTCGCTTCAATGGTATTTTTACCTGTTGGTAATCGGAATGATCTTCTTTCCCCTGACAAAAAAAATCTTCGGGCGGTTTTCTTTTGATTCCGGTTATCCTTTTGCCAAAACTCTCGCGATTATCTTTATGACTTATTCCGTATACATTCTGGGAACGATAAAAATCCTTCCTTTTACCAGGTTGAGTATTTTCATCGTCATCGGCCTATTTGCGATCGCCAACCTTATCGTTTTCAAAAAAAAAGGTGAGGCTAAAACAACATCGTCCTCCCGATTAATAATAATCGGCGAAGAGCTACTTTTTTTAGGGGCGTTCATCTTTTGGACTTTTATCAGAGCTCAGGAGCCATCGATCCACAGCCTGGAAAAATTTATGGATTTCGGATTCATAAACTCAATTTTGAGAAGTAAATTTTTTCCTCCCCTCGACATGTGGTATACCCCTTTACCGATCAACTACTATTATTTTGGCCATCTGACCGGCGCTTTCCTCATCAGGTTGACCAACGTCGTCCCGGACGCGGGCTATAACCTGATCCTTTCGACTATCTTCGGCTTAGGCGTGACTGGGGTCTTTTCTCTCGTAACCAACATCATCGATCATTATCAAGAAAAAATTAAAAAAATCAACATCGTCATCTATGGATTGATCGGTACCTTCATCGTCAACCTCGGCGGTAACCTCCATACAATCTATCTATTTACCAAAGGCTATCCCAACGATAAACCTGTTCCCTTTTGGGAGATCTTTTCCGGATTCAATCCGTCTGCCTACTGGTACCCTAACGCGACAAGGTTTATTCCCTTTACCATCCACGAATTTCCATCATATTCCTATGTAGTAGCCGATCTTCACGGTCATGTTTTTGACATCCCGTTTGTACTCATTACTTTGGCGATTTTATTCATCTTATTTACCTCCAAAAAAACCGCAAACAACAATCTGCTGTTGACGACCGTATTTCTAGGTTTCTTGACCGCGATACATTATATGACTAATGCTTTTGACGGCCCGATCTACATCCTTTTAACGACAATAATATTTTTTATCCTCTGGGGTCTGTCTTGGAATTTCGTTTCTAAAATGGCAATAATGTTAGTCTCATTCATAATTTTCGCCCTGCCTTTTTCCTTTCACTTTACCCCTTTTGTCAGCGGAATCGGAGTCAATTGCAGCCCGGATTTCCTGACGGCAATCGGCAAATTAGGACCTTTCTTGTTTGAAAAAGGCAACTGCCAGGCTTCGCCTTTTTGGATGCTCTTTGTCCTTTGGGGATTTTTTTGGATAAATTTTGCCCTGTTTTTAGTCGTTCAAAACAAAATAAAAACCAATCAAATCAGAGAAAAAATCAATAATTTTCTTTTTGTCATTTTTTCTTTCGGAACCTTCTTGATCATCATTCCTGAATTTTTTTATATCAAGGACATCTACCCTCAGCATTTTCGCGCCAATACGATGTTTAAGCTGGGCTATCAAGCTTTCATCATGATGGGAATCAACACGGCCATCATTCTTTTCTTGATCAAATCGCTGAAAAAATCGCTCCTGTCATACTTATTGACATTCACCTGGCTTTTCTTTTTCTTTTTTGTCGCCATCTATCCTTTCTTCTCGACTCCGTCATACTATGGCCAACTCGACCGTCAACCGGTTCTTGACGGTTCATTATGGTTAAACGCCACATATCCCCAAGATAAAGAAATAATCGACTATCTCAATCGAAACATTAAAGGACAACCAACCATCCTTGAAGCACAGGGTGATTCGTATACCGACTACGAAAGAATATCGGCATATACCGGCCTGCCGACTGTGGCCGGTTGGTGGGTCCACGAATGGCTCTGGCGCGGCAGCCCTGACGTCGTTGGTAAAAGAATTCCTGACATAGAAGCTCTTTATCAATCTAAGGATCTCAAACTGACTGGAGAATTGATCAAAAAATACAAAATCAAGTACGTCATCGTTTCCGGACTGGAAAAACAAAAATATCCGGACCTTTATGAAGCCAAATTTTCTAAGCTAGGCAGACTGATCTTCCGCTCATCCAATGGTATTGGAGCTATCTATCAAATCAATTAATCACCTTATTGACAAGGTGATTTTTTTTTGCTAAGTTAATCAAAGAGCATTACTACTCGTCGTTCCCCTAATACGAGCGGTAGTGATGCTCTATTTTTTTTACAGATGATATAAGGTTATCGGAACCCGCAAATTCTTCTTTTTCAACTTCTTGAACTGACCGGCAACAAAGTCAATGAATTCATTTCTAGTCAACGATTTGTTTTTCTCAAATTCCACTTTAGCTTTTTGTGAAAAGATAATTTTCTTCATAAACTAAATATAAATAAATCCAATCTATTTGTCAAGGCCTATAGATATATTAATCATTATTATAAGATATCCTATAGATAAATATCCGTAATTCAGAGCTTCACAATAGCAAATTTTAAATTATCCAAACCGTGTGGATAAGTATAATCGCTACTAAATGGACCCGGCTTGGTATAATAAAATGTTATGGATTTTTCATATTTAACCTACAACACCCTTTTCAACAACGGTTTTGAAAATATAAAGAAAATCATCGACTTTTATCACCCGGACGTCCTTTGTTTCCAGGAAATTGACACTCGGGAAGATAATTTGAGCAAGCTTTATAAATACGGATACAAGCTGGCCGGCTACGAAAATTCATTTGTCAGGCTCGGGGCAATATACGGAGTAGCCACCTTCTATAAAGAAAATAGCTTAAGGCACATTCCTTCTCTCCCCATCAAAAAAAAGAACGAAGTTTTCCGCAGTTTATTTTATAGCATATTGAGTTTCCTTCTCGGCTATAATCGCCAAAAAACCTTTCTTTCCAGCAATTTCATCCATCTGAAAACCAACAAAAAAATTACCGTTTGCAACACTCATCTTTTTGTCATCGGATCAAATGCTCTAAGGATCAGGCACATTAATTACGTATTAAAATCATTGGGCACAGAAAAAAAACAAAGGTTTATCATCTCGGGCGACTTCAACTACCTACCTTATCAAAGAAAAAAACTGGAAAGCCTGATGAAAAAACATCAGCTGAAAGAAGCGACAAAAAACGTCGGCCAGACAATAAAATTTTCAAAAGAAGACGATATTTTCCAGACCTTCGGTTCTTTCCAGAAGCTATCGACAAGAATAGTCAACATTTTTTTCAAGGCGTTGAAAATCGATTACATCTTCTATAAAGGACTAAAGTTAAAAAAAACCGAGAGAATAGAGGTCCGCTATTCAGACCACTACCCCATCATCTCCACTTTTTCACTTTAGCTGGCGAGGATCTTCTTGAACAAGTCTTTGATCTGGTTCAAATAATGGTTAAAAAATTCTTCTTTTTTTTGCTTATTTTTGACTTGATCGTAGAACTGACCTCCCATCTGATATTCAATAATTTTGTTTTTAATTTCTTCGTTGAAAAATAGCCTGCGGGCGGCGACGACAAAGTATTTATAAAAAAACTTTATCTGTCCTTCCTTCTTTAACCTTCGCAGGGAAAACGATACTTTTGTTCCTTTGATAAACTTTGATTTGACGCCCCATTGTCCGGCTCTTTGTACCAATTCGTGGTCTTCCGACATAAACAACTCTTCGTTAAAGCCGCCGATCAGGTTAAAAAAATTCTTTTCGATGATGATCGTTCCGCCCAAAGAGAACCGTTTGGGCAAATTCTGGGACAGTTCTACCAAAACGTTGACCAGGTCAAACAGCGGCTTGTATTGGTTATCCTGCTTGTCGGGGCTGAAGTAAGGAACGAACAGTAAACCTTTGTTCCTGTCGATGGCTTTCCTGATCTTTTTCAAAAAAGAAGGGCCGATGCGGGCATCGGCATCTATAAAAACCAGATACCGGCCCTGGCTTAAACTTGAGCCATAGTTTCTTTGCGCGGCGACGTTTTTTAGCCTGGTTTGAACAAAGTTAATTTTAAATTTAGATCGAAACGGATTGACGCAATCTTTTGTTCCATCCTCGGAAAACCCATCAGCCACAATGATTTCGAAATCTTTCTCTTTTTGCCTGGTCAGATCAGTCAATAGTCTAGGAAGGAACTTTTCTTCATTGAGGGTAGGAACAACAATCGAAAAAAATGGCGACATAAGTTTATATATATTATAATATAACGTTATCACCATGAAAATATCAGTCATCGTCCCTGCTTACAACGAAGAGAAAACCATTTCAACTTGCCTCGACTCAATCGTCAATCAATTGGAAAAACCGGATGAAATCATCGTCGTTAACAACAACAGCCTGGATAAAACCGCAAAAATAGCTGAAAAATACCCCAACGTAAAAATAATCAAAGAAAAAAGGCAGGGCATCGCTCACGCCAGAAACGCCGGGTTCAACAAAGCAACCGGAGATATATTGGCCCGTTGCGACGCCGACTCGATCATGCCAAAAAACTGGCTGAAACAAATCAAAAAAGATTTCGAAAGCGACGGTCAGACAATTGCCGTCACCCCGGACTTTCACCTTTTCGATATGGCCATCGTCAAGAACTCACTGCTGCCGGCAAAAATTTTTTTCGCGATATCAAGGTTGATTATAAAAATGCCGTCGTTGATCGGCCCGGCCATGGCAATAAGGAAATCAGCTTGGGAAAAGGTCAAAAACGACGTCTGCGTCGAAGATTCAGACGTCCACGAAGACATTGACCTGACGATCCATCTTTCTAAGTTCGGAAAAATCTATTTAGACCACCAAATCGTCATCAACATGTCGGCCCGGAGGATCAAATTCAATCCCTTGTCTTTTTTTGGCGAATACCCCTGGCTTTTGATCAAAATGCTTTACTCACATCGTCATCTTTTTTAATTCTTCAAGAGTGGTCGCCTCCTGAGGACTCTTGTCGTCCCTAAAACGTTCCAGCCTGGGAAACCTCAAGGCGAAACCAGCGCTATGGACCGGCGATTTGGTAATATCATCAGCCTTTATTTCAACAACAATCTTCGGCTCCACCCAAACATCGCATTCCATTTGCTTGTTGACAAGATAATTTACCGGCTTGACTTTTGCTTGTCCGGCCAAGCCTTGGTGGAGGCGGAATTTCTGACTTTTGGCCTGAAGTTTTTTCCATTCCTCATCGGTCAAACCCGTGCCTATTTTTGCCACCGTGACAAACCGATCTTTGTGATTGTCCAAAACGCCGACTAAAAATGCCCCGATTCCGAAATCCGCCCGCTTGCCCTTGCCCAGATAATACCCCATCACCAGACAGTCAATCGTATCTTTAATTTTTGAAGAATAGCTCTTTTTATATTTTATCCAGTTCCACTCCCTGGCTCCTGGTTTGTAAATGCCGTTAATCTTTTTCGCCAAAACTCCCTCCAAGCCTTTCTTGATTGCTTCGTCAAAAAGCTCCTCCAGCCTGTCTTCCTGACTGACCTTTTCCTGATCGGCAACAGCAATAACGTCTTTTTTTAAATCCCTGCTTGTTTTGACAATTTGCTCCAATGATTGCCTTCTTTTTTCGAAAGGCTCGTTGATAAAGTTTTTGCCGTCAAGATAGAGCATTTCAAAACAAAACAACCTCAAAGGGATTTGCTTGGCCATCTCTTCGATGTCATACTTCCTTTTTCTCTGCACGGTTTCCTGAAAAGGCAAGAATTTTCCGCTTTTCAAATCGTATCCGATCGCCTCTCCCTCGACAATTACTTGATCGGCGCCGAGCTGTTTCTTGACACCGGCGACGATGTCGGGATACATGAAAGTGACGTCTTCCAGGCTACGCGAAAAAAGCCTGACATCGCCATCTTTTTTATGGACTTGAAGCCTGAAGCCGTCGAATTTTGGCTCGACGAAACAGACACCAATCTGCTCCAGAATCTCTCTTGCCGACGACAGCCTCTCTGCTCTCATCATGATGATCGGCGTAAAAACTTTCGGCTCGATTCGATAAAGAGACGCAACGCCTTTTTCCCGTATCAATCGGCCGATAAAACCCAACTCCGGCCTGACATGATAAGCTTTTTCTAAAATCGGCCGCAGACTCTTATCGCCTTTGACCATCCAGGAAAAACTGTCCAAGACGGTCATGTCGGAAAAGCCCATCCTGATGTTACCCGTCGGCAGACGGACCAAGAATCGAGAAGACAACGAATCGAGCTGCCTGATCAACTGGGAAAGCAGGCTGATCTTTGCCTCCTGACTGCCAGTACCGCTCGAGGTCGCTAACCGATAGAAAACCTCATAGACTTCAACGACACCCAGATCTTTCTCTTCAAACGAAGAATACTGTTTTTTGAAAAATTCCACTGCCTCTCCCAGGTCACCGATCTTTTTGAATTCCTTGTCAAAATAAGCTTTGTCTATATTCAAAGATGAAACAGCCGCTTTTACGATCATCTTTTCCGCCATGCCAAACTCAATTTTTTCGTAAGCCGGCCTCACCCTGCCCTGTAAAAGATAGACAACCTTTTCGATCTCATCTGGAGTCAATTTGTTAAAAAGTTCCGCCAAGATTCTCGTGATTTCAAGACGAGAAGAGTTCTTACTAATTTTGTCGAAATATATTGCTAGTTCAGAAAATTTCATTTTTATTTTTTGTCATCCCGACGAGTCAACGACTCCCCTTCGGGGAAGGTCGGGATCCAGTCTTAAAATTGTACAATTAGTAGTCTAGATTCCGGCCTTCGCCGGAATGACATTTGAACGCTAAATCATGACGTACCTGGCCGCTTTCGTGCTCCCTACTTTTTTAATCAATCCTTTCTTAATCAAATCCTGTAGATCGCGAAGCACGGTATCTTCGGAAACATTGGGAAAAACTTGACCGAAGATCTGATTTTGTACGTAACCTACCTCCTGTAAGTATTCGACCAGTTTCATCTGCCGTTCTGTCAGATATATCTGCTGACCGCCGAACTTTTCCTTAAGCCTGACGTCTTTCGACAGTTTGAGAACTTTCTCTTTTATTTTTTCAAATTCTATTCCGGCGCCAAAGGTAAAATATTCGAGCCAGCTGGTCAAATCCCCGCTCGAAGCCTTTTGCAAATTGTGGTAATAACTAACGGCGTCTTTGTCGTAATACTCCTCAAGCGAAAAAAATCGCCTGATGTCGTAACCGCCCAAAAGTAAAATTAAGGTCGCCAGCAGTCTGGCTACCCGTCCGTTACCGTCGATGAACGGGTGAATCCTAACCAGTTCATGATGGGCAATACCGGCCTTAAGCACAGGATGGATAAGGTCATGATCGTCTTTATTAAGCCAGTAGACAAATTCCCTCATCAAAAACGGCACTTCCAAAGGCGGCGGCGGACGGAAAGTCACTTCTCCGGTTGAGGAGTTCCTTATGATGACTTGCTTTGTTCTGTATTCGCCCTGATTTTCAGAAGAAAGGATTTTGTCGGTAACGATCCGGTGCAGTTTTTTGATCAAGAGCTCGGTAATTTTGTCGATTTTTTTATTGGCTTCCTCGTCAATGAGTTCGATCACCTTGCGGTAATTAATAATTTCCTGGATGTCCCTTGGCCTGCCGATAACCTCTTTGCCCTCGAGGATGTCTTTCGCATCGTCTTTGTGTAACGAATTACCTTCGATGTGAGTGCCGTGATAAGCAGAACGGATGATGGCGTCTTCCTTGAACTGCTTCTCCCAAAGGGGAAGGAGCGGCGAATGTTTGATGACCTCCTCGGCGGCTTCGATTTTGGCAATGCTGGTTAAAGTCTTGTTGGTGATACTAAAAGTAGGATTGAACATTATATAAATTATAGCAACAATTACCGCAAGGTTTTGACATTTGGATTTGTTTCTTTTACACTTTGACTATGCTACTGGCTCAGGTCAATATTCAAGACAAATTCGCTCCGGCAAAAGTCGATTCGATCGGTAAACTGTTGAGCGTCGTTCTTCCGCTGGCGTCTGCCGGCGCTGCATTGATTTTTTTGATTATGGCACTCCGGGGCGCCTTGATGTTTTTGACCAGCGGCGACAACCCCGACGGACTAAAAAAGGCCCAGTCGACCCTCGTTTTTGCCGTTATCGGGCTCCTTATCGTCATTGTCAGTTTCGTCGCCGTCCAATTGATCGGAAAACTGTTAGGAGTTAGCATGTTGTTTTAATATGAATCTGTTAGCCGCCGGTCAAGACGTGCAAAGCCTTTTCGGAACCGTCGCCCCTCCTCAAGGGATGAATTTTGGCGGATCCGACCCTTTGGCTGGTTTGGCCAAATTCATCAGCTTCGGCATCCAACTTTTTTTGATCGTGGCGGGAATGTTTCTCCTCCTTTATCTGCTGTGGGGCGCTTTTGACTGGATCGTTTCCGGAGGTGAAAAGGAAAAAATCAGCAAAGCCCAAAACAAAATCACCAATGCCCTGATCGGTATCATTTTGGTTTTCGGCGTTTTGGTCGTTTTTAACCTCCTCGCCGGCCAGCTACTGGGAATAATAAAAGTCGACCCGGCTACCGGAGGTTGGCAGCTCAATTTGCCTACCCTACAACAGTCGACCCAGAATCCGAATCCAAATCCGCCGGGAAACCCTTTGTGATGATACAATTAATCCCCGTCCCGGAGAGACGAAGACACTGCTCGACCTTATATCTCATGCCTCCGGAAACGTCGATGCCTTTCCCTTTGTAGAAAACGGTTTCTATCCGCTTAAAGTTGTCTTTCGTGATTGTCTGAATGGTCCTTCCTGATCCGTCAACAACCCCAGGGGTCGTCCCGGAAAAAATGATCTGGTCAACGGAAAACCCAATTTTTTTAAAATCGACCGCAACATCGATCAAAAATTTATCCATGGAAAGTACGGAAACGCCCAATCTTTTGTCACGGATCAAATCGGCATGAAACACCGGTATGATGTTTTTTTCTAACAACTCAATTATTTTTTCCTTCGATAATTCGAGCAAACTGCCGTTTTCGTACCGGGCAATTTTATCGGGTTCCACCGTTTGTGCTTTTAAGCCGGAGTTGGTCAACGACTCGACAACTATCTTATTCAATTCTTTCACGGCTTTTTTTATTTCCGGCAAGCCTTCTTCCAGATTGTTTTTGTATTTAGCGGCTACGGGATGTCCGAATCCCCCGGCCCCGGTGAAAATAATCACAGAATAATTTTTTTGGATTTTTTTTATCCGGCCGGATAATTTATTGATTTCGCCATTTTTCGCTCGATTCGTTTTTGTTTTGACAGAAATTAACGAGCCACCGAACTTTACTAAAAGTAATTTCTTCATAATACGTATATATTAATAAATTTGTGCCTTTATGACAATCTATATAGATTGCTTTGTAGGCTATGGTCCGTTGACTCTAAATAAAGTT
>JAMCTE010000015.1 GCA_023381015.1 Patescibacteria group bacterium
TATAAAGTTCATAAAGTAAATATCTTTATAACTTTAAAAACTTTAGAAACTTTATAAACTAAATCATGGCTCAACAATCCGTAATCACTAAAAACCGCAATGTTCCTTTAGACAAAATCCGCAATGTCGGTATTATTGCTCACATCGATTCGGGAAAAACAACAACGACAGAAAGGTTTCTTTTTTATACCGGGCGCACCTATAAAATCGGTGACATTGACGAAGGAAATACCCAAATGGATTGGATGCCTCAAGAAAGAGAAAGAGGAATAACCATTGTCTCCGCTGCAACGACAACATTCTGGAAAGGAACGAGAATAAACATTATTGATACGCCGGGACACGTTGATTTTACCGCCGAGGTAGAACGATCATTGCGCGTCCTTGACGGTGGAGTGGTCATTTTTGACGCCGAAGAAGGAGTCCAGAGCCAGTCAGAAACCGTGTGGAGACAAGCGGACAAATATAAAGTCCCCCGTATCTGTTTTATCAATAAAATGGACAAGTTGGGAGCCGACTTCGAAGCTACGGTCGGAGAAATCAAAGACAGGCTGGGTGCCAATCCAGCGGTAATGACCTATCCTATCGGCAAAGAACAAGAATTCAAGGGAATCGTCGATCTTTTAGAGATGAAAGCCAAATACTGGGACAAAGATCCGCAAGGCATAGAGTTTACGGAAACCGATCAAATTCCAGAAGAAATCAAAGGAAAAGTGGTCGAGGCAAGAGCAAAACTCGTTGAAAAAATCGCCGAAACAGACGATAAATTACTGGACAAATATCTAAACGGTCAAGAAATCAGCGTTACTGATTTGAAATCGGCCTTAAGAAAAGCCGTCATCGCCTACAAATTAATCCCTGTTTATTGCGGAACGTCTTTACGAAATAAGGCCGTCCAGCCAGTTTTGGACGCCGTCGTCGATTACTTGCCATCTCCATTGGACTTAAAAGAAATCAAAGGTATTGATCCAAAAACAAACGCCGAAGTATCGAGAAAACTCGCGCCGGAAGAAAAATTTGCCGCTTTGGCATTCAAGATTCAACTCGATCCCCACGTAGGAAAATTGACTTATTCGAGAATTTACTCGGGTGTCCTGGAATCTGGTTCATATGTGTATAATATAAACCGAAACAAACAAGAGCGGGTCAGCCGAGTCCTCTTGATGCACGCCAACAACCGCGAGGAAATAGACAAAGCATATGCGGGAGAAATCGTCGCTTTAGTCGGCCCAAAAGACACGAAAACCGGTGATACTTTAGCCGATCAAAATGCCCCAATTATTCTTGAACAAATTACCTTCCCCGAACCAGTTATTTCTTTGGCGATCGAACCGAAAACCAAAGCCGACCAAGAAAAATTATCCTACACTTTACAACGATTGGCCGAAGAAGATCCAACCTTTAAAGTCAAAGTAAATCATGAAACCGGACAAACCATCATGTCTGGTATGGGAGAACTGCATTTGGAGATTCTTGTCGACCGGATGAAAAGAGAAATGGGAATGGACGTCAACGTCGGTAAGCCGCAGGTCGCCTATAAAGAAACCGTCACGAAACCGGCTCTTGAAGTCGAAGCTAAATATATTAAACAGACCGGTGGTCACGGTCAATATGGTCATGCCGTTATCAACCTCGAACCGCTCGGACGAGGGGAAGGATTCAAGTTCGTCAACAAAATTAAAGGCGGTACGATTCCTTCTGAATTCATTCCGTCGGTTGAAAAAGGCGTCATCGAAGCTATGGAAAAAGGAGTTTTGTTGGGTTACCCGATGACCGATATGCAGGTCACTCTGGTCGACGGAAGTTACCACGACGTTGACTCGTCCGATATTGCCTTCAAGATCACCGGCAGCATGGCATTACAAGACGCTGCTAAACAAGCCGGACTGACACTTATTGAACCGATAATGAAGCTTGAAGTCACCGTCCCTGAGGATTTCATGGGCGTTGTTATTGGCGACATCTCAAGCAAACGAGGAAAAATATTGGGTACGGAAAAAAGGGCCCGCGCCGTCGTCATCAAAGGTACGGTTCCATTGGCCGAAATGTCCGGTTATGCTACCATACTGCGTTCATTGACCGAAGGAAGAGGAATATTCTATATGGAACCATCCCATTATGAAGAAGTCCCCCAGAATCTCGTCAAAGCCATGCTCCAGAAGTAAATAAACAAGTAGGCAAATCTATAGATCTGTAAATAATATTTCTTATACTTCAATTAATTGAAGTTAATTGATTAAAAACCTTGCCTTTTTCTACGATTAAGTTCAATTTTATGTTCCCAAGCAGATTTCCAACTTACTCCGTATGTCCCTGGCTCACGCATAAATAATTCTTCAAAAAAATCTTTGATTTTTTCATTCCTTACTAATCCTTTCAAACTATTTTTAACCGCTCCTTTTTCTTGCATAATTGAATGAAATTTAGCAATAGTCGCCGACGCTACTTTTATAACTTTAGAAATATTATAATAATCTATCTTCTTCATAAGTAAGTAGATAATAGCAATTCTTTTTGCAACCATTATTTTTTCTGTTGGTGATAGTAATTCATTTATTATCTCGGAAAAACTCTCTTCCTCATCAATACGAGAAATAACTTCGAACATTAAAGAATATAGTTTTGTTAATACCTTCTCCTCGACTGGAAAACGTGAGATTCTAGTCATATGAGTCACTTTAATTAATTGAAGTAGCACTGTCTATAGACTATACGCTACAATACTTGCAGTTTATCTTTTTAAATCAATCAATCTCCTTTTATATGTCATGAAACAAAACTTCAATTAATTGAAGTTTATCGACTCCATGTTTTTCTCTAATATTTTTCTAACAAAGACACGAACCGTATTGCATACAAATTAACGAGGCAACGGATCTCATCCATCTATATATTCAGTTAATTTAGGACTACTGTTATAATTACTTCATGAAAATTGTTTCGATAAATCCTTCAAGAAATTACGAAATTTTAGGCGAAGTAGAATTTTCATCAAAACGAGAAGTTTTAGAGGCAGTAAAAAAAGCTAAGAAAGCCTTTTTATTATGGTCAACTCTTTCTTTACAGGAACGATGTAATAAACTAGCTTCATTTATTGAGGCTTCAAAGAAACGGGCAGAAGAAATTGCTCAGTTAATTGCTAAAGAAACTGGTCGACCCATCAAAAGTTCACGAGCAAATGTCGAGGGGGGTTTTGAATACTTTGAGGCATATATTCAGATGGCTGAAAAATACTTATCACCGGAAACCACATTCGAAACGACAAAAACAATTCACAAGGTCTATCATGAACCTCGCGGTGTAATTGCTACAATCTGTCCATGGAATTATCCTTATATGAATATAGCTTGGCAATGCGGACAGGCGCTTATAGCCGGTAACACAATTGTCTACAAAAATTCAAGCGAAAATCAATTATTCGTTAAACTTTTGGAAGATTTAATAAAAGAATCAAATATTTCCGAAGGCGTTTTTAATGTCTTATATGGCGATAGTTCTGTTGGTGATTATCTTGTCCATCAAGACATAGATATGATTTCTTTTACAGGTAGTTCAAAAGTTGGTCAAATTTTAACAAAAATTGCTGCAGAAAAATTTATTCCTATTGTTACTGAACTTGGCGGTTCTTCGCCTTTAATATTGTTTGAAGATATGAAAATTACAGATGAATTAATCTCTTATATTTCTGATAGGAGATTCAAAAATGCTGGCCAAGCTTGTGATGCAGTAAAACGATTAATCGTCCATAAGAGTTTGTTTTACAAGGTTTCAAAAAAACTTGCTAACTATGTATCTAAACTAAAAATCGGAGATGCACTTAATGAAGATACGGAAGTTGGGCCACTGGTTGCGAAAAGACAAGTCAAATTGATAGAAGAACAAGTCAAAGACGCAGTCAAAAAAGGAGCTAAAGTTTTAACCGGAGGTAAAAAGCCAAAAAATCTGAAAGGCGCATATTATTTACCGACAATTCTTGTAAGCATAAAAAAGATATGCGAGTTTGGAAAGAAGAAACTTTCGGTCCAGTTTTACCAATTATTCCATTTGATACAGAACAAGAGGCGATTGATTTAGCTAACGATACAAAGTATGGTTTAACAGCTCACATAATAACTAACAATAAAAATAAATTTGAACGGGTGGCTTCAAAAATTAAAGCCGGAAGCATTGGACAAAATGAAGTTGGGTTTTGGGACCCAAAAAATCCTTTTGGAGGCTACAAAAAATCAGGAATGGGGAGACTACATGGGCCATGGGGTTTCTATGACTTTACTCAGGTAAAAGTAGTTAGTGAAGAAAAATAAAACTTCTTATTAATTTTTAATATACCTCTTGACAGTGAACAAATGTTTACTATAATGAGTTATTATGGTAAACGACCGTCTCGATATTTTAAAAAAATTCTTTAAAAAAAACCGCCGGCTCCCCTCTTATTCGGAAATGCTCAGCTTGTTTGGGTTTTCCTCAAAAAACGCCGTTTTCAAACTGATCAACAAGTGGGTCGAGGCAAATTTATTGAAAAAAATAAATGGCAAACTGTCGCCGACATCCAGGTTTTTCGCCCTCCCTTTACTGGGTAATATAAAGGCGGGGTTCCCGATTCTGGCCGAAGAAAACAAAAACTACCTGACTCTCGACGATTACCTGATCGAGGACCCGTCTTCTTCCTTTTTGCTAAAGGTCTCAGGCGATTCAATGACCGGAGTGGGGATCTTTGACGGCGACATCGTCGTTGTAGAAAAGAAGAAGGCGCCAACGATTGGCGACATCGTCCTTGCCCAAATCGACCGGGAATGGACGCTGAAAATTTTTAGAAAAGACCGGCGACGAAGGATAAACTATCTGGAAGCCGCTAACCCAAAATATCCCCCACTCTATCCTCATCAAGAACTACAAATATATGGGGTAGTCAAGGCAGTTATAAGAAAATTCAATTAAAGAACGATGACAGTCTTTTTCATCTTGATCAAATCGACCAACCTTTTCTCTGTGGTCGTAGCCACGATCTGATATGATCCAATGAGTGGAAAAATGATTTTCTGGTTATTCTCGTCAAGTTCAGAAAAAATATCGTCGAGAAGAATGACCGGTTTTTTCTTGAAAAAACTTTCCGAATAAAGAATTTCATTTAACTTAAGCCAAAATATCGCCAGCCTCTGTTCGCTCCGGCTACCGAAAACTTGAACATTTTTATTATTGCTCGAATCAATGAAGATCTGGAAATCGTCTTTTTGCGGTCCAACCAGTGTTTTTCTTACCTTAATCTCCTTTTCCAAGCTGTTTCTTAAAGCATCTTCGGTAATTTCGCTTCTCAAATACCTAATGGAAAATTTTTTCGAATCTAGCTTTTGGTTTTTGTTCAAAAAATCGACATAAGCCTGTCTTTTTTCGGTCAGGTAGGATCCTTGCTTAATCAAATAGTCATTCCAAAACTCCAGCTCTTCCCTCAATTTGTCCAACGGATATCTCAACTCTAAAATTTTGTTTCTCTTCCTTAAAGCCGATTCGTAATTGACTAATCTTTTTTTATACTCCAAATCATACGTTGAAATCAATTTGTTGAAGTAGTCACGACGAAGTTGCGGCGCTCCGGCAATAATATTGATCTGCTCTGGAGAGAAAAGCACCGTTCTTGCTTGGTTGGCTAAATATTGGGAATGGTTTTTCTCGGTTCTGTTGACAAAAAATTTTTTATTGACTCGGCCATCGTTTAGAGTGACCTTTACCGAATATCTAAACGACTCCCCGTCTTGCTCTACTACTTCGCCTTCGACATAAGAATTTTTTTGTCCGAAAAGTAGCAATTCTTCTTCTTTGGTTTCACGGAAACCAACGCCGTTGAAAACAAAAAAAATCGCTTCGAGTAGGTTGGTTTTCCCTTGGGAATTTTTGCCTAAAATTAAAGTCAATCCAGGATCGATTGTTAATTTTTTATCGGTAAAATTTCTGAAACTGACCAGCGATAATTTTTGCAAAACCATAGATCAACTTTTCTTCTTTAAAAAGAATTTTGTCTCGATAAACGAAGGAAGCATTAGTCTATTTTTGTCGATCGAGGCCTTGTCCTTGAACTTCAAAAACATTTTGTTCCAGTACTTTTTATAGAAAAACGCCACGTTGGAAAAATCCCTGTTGTAAAAAAGCTTGTACCAAAGATTTTCTTTTGTATAGATTTTGTGGATGATGGTTTTTCTGGAAACCCTGATACTCTCTTCGATGGCTTTGACGATTTTTTCATGATCCAGCCGCTGGAGCAGATCGTGACTAAAAACCAGGTCGAACGAGTTATCTTTGTAGGGTAAATCGGTTGCCTCTCCCAATTTGAGATAGGGACGAAGATGTTTTGGCGCTAAGCTTATAGCGGTTTTGGAATAA
Organism: Patescibacteria group bacterium; assembly: GCA_023381015.1. GTDB lineage: Bacteria > Patescibacteriota > Microgenomatia > UBA1406 > GWC2-37-13 > GWC2-37-13. The sequence goes on from JAMCTE010000015.1 coordinate 6,376, forward strand.
TCTATGCCGCGTGCGTCGACCCCAAAAAGACGAAGGTATCTCACGACATAGCCCAAAGAGCTACCAACCTCCAAAGCGGATCTGGGATTAAGGGTAAGCTTATAAATTAAAGCTCGATAAAAACCTTTTATGTTATGAAAAATGTTTCCGAAAAATGATTCTGTTCTTGGAATTTTGTGTCCGCCTTTTTTACCCAGATAATAGTCGCGGTCGTAAAAACCGGCATCGATCCTGAAAGGCGTTACGACCGTGCCGGTAAAAGACTCTCCTTCAATGATCCGCTCCAGATTGTCAAAGTCATGGCCGTTAGTGACGATTACCGTCAGACCAAGCTTTTGTGCTAACGGTGTCGCCACCGGATCAAAAGGAGCGTTGAATCCGGGCGACCACTTGCTCCCGGTAATTTTGATCATCTCTTCCCAGGTAATCTTCTTTATCAGCCGGGCATCTTTGAATTTTTTCGGGTCTTTATCGTAAACGCCATCGATATTGGAAAGGTTGATGATGACTTGGGCGTTATAATCGCGAGCCAAGATTACGGCGTCATAGTCGGTCGACCATCCGGGCTTCCAACCGGCGCCGATGGCTACCGGCTCTTTCCAATCTGTTAATTTTTTTTCATAATTGGTAATGATCCTTGGGTTGGCAATGTCTTGAAAAATCGTCCTCAAAAGATGGGCATTAAAACGGGTGGCATGAATGCCGAGCCAGTCCAAATCTTCGTTGTTTATGTCGCCGATGACTTCACGGCCGACCTGCTGGTAACGGCGGGCAATCTGTCCGCCGCCGGCGATGAGCATGAATCTTTTGCCCTGGGCGACCAATTCCCTAATCAGTTTGTTGAGATTAATCAAAAACGCAGTATCGACGCCGCCATTGGGAACAATCAAGCTGCCTCCTACGGAGATGATAATTGGTGGCTCTTTGAATTTAAAAAACATAATGGCAATTAAAGTTTACCTATTATAGCTAAAACCGACTCTCTATTCAAATTATTCCTGAAGGAAGACCAAAGATCGTTGCCAGAAGCCTCACTATAAAATAGGATAAAATCAGGATAACAAATCCTATCAGTCCGGTAGTGATTTTTGCCCGGGCGTTTTTTACTTGCTCGGGATTGCCCTGAGACATCATAAAGTCATAACCGCCCCAAATAAAAACAAACAAAAGAACCACTCCGGCCAAAGGAAGAAGAAACTGCAGTACTCGAGACACCAGCGTGCCGATATTATCAATCGGTTGTCCTCCGGGCAACTGTAAGGGTCCTTGAATTGTCTGACCGCCAAAATTAACTGACTGACTTAGGAATTGATTTTTCATCTGGTTTGTCCGACGGAGGCTTGGCAAAGTCGGATTTTTTATTAATAACGGCTTCTTTACCTGGTCCTTCTTTTACATCCGGTTTGTCACCATGAGGGGCCGAGGGCGACGAAGCGTTCCCTGCCTTGCCGGTAGTCTTGTCTTCTTTTTCAGGAGATTGATTAGGGGAATTTAGCTCGCTTCTGGCGGGGCTCACAATAGTGATACGGTGTTTGCCGCATTTGGGACAGATAACCGTCGAATTCGCTATCACTTCCTGTTCGAAGTTATTGTTACAATCCCGGCATTGATATTTTTGCAGCTGTTTTTCAACTAACTGTGTTTTTTCTATATCAAAAATCAGATCACCTTTTTCCAATCTCACTCTAATGACATCACCCATCTTTACTTTATTTTCAATAACCAGGTTGGAGATTGGATCTTCGATCATTCTTTGAATAGCTCTTTTTAACGGCCTGGCTCCATAAATCGGGTCAAAACCCATTTGAACGACCTCTTCAACGACGTCGTCGCTATAAAAAAATCCGATCTCCTGATCTTCTAGCAGTTTCGTCACGGCTTTGAGCTGCAATTTGACGATCAACGCCATGTGCTCAAATCTCAAAGGTTCAAAAACAGTCACTTCGTCAAAACGGTTGACTAATTCCGGTTTAAAAAACTTTAGCAATTCAGCCATGACTTTTTCTCTGATGAGTTGGAAGTCGTCCTTAGATTTACCGGCTGTTTTGTCAACCGATCCTTTAGCAGAAGACTGGGGTTTGGAGGAAACGGCGCCTTTGTTTTTTTGTTTTTGATTTTTAGCCTCCGTCTTGAGCATTTCTTCCTGAATCAGCTTGGTGCCGATATTTGACGTACAGATGACAACGGTATTTTTAAAAGAAACCACATGGCCCTTATTGTCGGTCAACCGCCCGTCGTCAAGAATTTGAAGAAGAATGTTAAAAATGTCGGGATGGGCTTTTTCTATCTCGTCAAAAAGGACAACCGAATAAGGTTTTCTTCTCACTGCCTCGGTCAATTTGCCGCCTTCTTCATAGCCGACGTAACCAGGAGGCGCGCCAAGGAGCTTGGCAACTTCGTGTTTTTCCATATATTCGGTCATGTCGAATCTGACCATCAGATCCTCGCTGCCGAACAAGACGTCGGCCAAGGTCTTCGCCAACTCGGTTTTGCCGACTCCGGTCGGACCAAGAAAAACAAAGCTTCCGATTGGCCGGTTGGCTGATTTCAATCCGGCCCTGCCTCGGCGAACTGCCTGGGCAACCACCTTGACGGCCTCTTCCTGATTAATCAGCCTCTTGTGGATGATGTCCTCGAGGTGAGATAGTCTTTCTACCTCAGACGAGGTAATCTTGGTGACGGGAATCCCGGTCCACCGGGAAATGATGTCTTTGATGATTTCCGGAGTGACGCTCGTCGTCGTCTGGCTTTTTTTTAAGTTGAACTCTTCCTGTTTTTCTTTTAGTTCGCTTTGTATTTCGTCAATTTTTGATCTCAAAATCCTCACCTTGACTTGGTCGGCTTTTTTTTCAGCCTCCATTTTTTCCTGGGAGAGCTCTTTGATCCTGGTATCAAGCGATTTTATCTCTTCCGGTAGAGAAATCAAAGGTAATCGGACAGCTGAAGCCGCTTCATCAATCAAATCAACTGCTTTATCGGGCAGGAACCGGTCGCCGACATAACGTTTAGAAAGACGGACCGATGCCTCAATCACGTCTTGGGGAATTTTCACCCGATGAAAGGCTTCGTATTTATCCTTAATCGCTTCAAGCATCTTGATGCCTTCCTCTTCTGTCGGCTCGGGAACGACTACCGGCTGGAATCGTCTCTCAAGCGCCGGGTCTTTTTCAATATACTTTCTGTACTCGGTTAAGGTCGTGGCGCCTATTAACTGGATTTCTCCTCGAGCCAAAGCCGGCTTCAAAAAATTAGAGGCATCCAAAGACCCTTCGCCGCTAGCTCCGGCGCCGACAATATTGTGAATCTCGTCAATAAACAAAATTATCTGGCCGTTTGAGGCTTTGACCTGCTCGATCAAATCCTTCATCCTTTCTTCAAACTCTCCTCGATGCGACGCTCCTGCCAAAATGCTCATCAAATCAAGCTGGAGGATTCTTTTATTGAGCAATGGTTCGGGAACTTCCTTGCTGACGATTTTTTGGGCGAGACCTTCGACGATGGCGGTTTTTCCCACGCCGGCTTCCCCTACCAGGGAAGGATTGTTTTTTGTCCTTCGGGAAAGAATGTGGATCACCCGTTCGATGACGGCCGATCTTTCCACCACCGGATCCAACAGACCTTGAGAGGCTTTGGCGGTCAGATCAATCGTGAATTCCTCCAAGGCCTTTTTTTTCTTTTCCGCCTCTTTCTGTTCCTCGGACAGACCCTCTTTTTTACCGGTAATCTTTTTGTTAAGTTCTTCTTTTTGCAAACCCAGCTTCGCCAATATCCTCGCTCCTGCTCCTTCCCCTTCTTCGTACAACGCCAAAAGAAGATGCTCCGGAGCGATAAATTCAAAACCCAACCTCCTGGCGACGACCAGTGCATTGTCGATGATTCTTTTTATTCTTGGGGAAATTTGCACCGGTCGATCAACCGTGCCGCGTTTGTAAATCTTATTAAGTTCGTCCTGAACTAATTGGGGCTGAACCTTGATTTCGGTCAAAAGATTATAAATTTCGCTGTCGGTCGTTAAACCGTAAAGCAGATGTTCGCTGTCGACGAAATCGCCCTTCAACTCTTTTGTTTTTGTCTGGGCAGCCATCATGACACGATTGGACCGTTGGGTAAGATGAGTCATTAAATCCAGGCTGGCTTGCTGGTTATTTGCGCTTGGTTTGGATGAAGCCGCTTGACTCGGTTCAGGTTTTTTTTGATCGTCGCCTGGCTTTTGATTTTGATGATCTGCAGAATTGGCATTTGGTTGACTACTGGCACTTGAAACCAGCGGATTTGTGGCCGTTTTACCGTTCGCATGGGAAAGACCATTCACCGGCGCCTGGACAGTAGCTTGGGGGACCATGTTTGCCGCTAAACTCTCAACAGCTTTTCCGACATCCGGCGGATTGACCGTAGCCGGCACTGGTTGTCCGGGGACTGTCGTTTGATTTTGTCCTCCCATTGCCCCATTGCTACTCGCACTTGTATTCGCTGCTGGTTTTTTTATAAAATCAAAGAAATCGGCCATATTTTCATTATATGAGAAAACAAATCATTATTGCAAGTGTCATTCTCGTAATCATCCTGTTGTTGATTTTTTTAATCTCGAGACCAAAATCTTCATCCAACAATAGTCAATTTTTTCCCACCCCGACTACGGTAGTTACCACCAATAACAGTTCCAAAAGTCAACAGGCCATTAACAATGCTATGTCTTTGACTCCTTACGAAAACGCCGACTTCCGGGTCGACTATTCGGCCTCCCAAAACCAACTGCTGGTATTGAAAAAGACTCCTCAAGCCGTCGATAAATTCAACCAATGGGCACTCAGTAACGGACTGTCTAATTTCGTCAATAATTCTGATTTGGTGGTTTTCCAGTCACAAAATGGTTCCGGACAAACCCAACCGACTCCGACTCCTTACGCGGATCAGATTTCCGCCCTCCTCAATGTTTTTTTGAATCTTGGAAAAGGCGGACAGACTCAATCGGCAAATAACCCGCCAGCCAATCCGACCATTAGCAACTCTCAAAGCCGGACGAGCCAAAACAAACCGCCATCGACTAATTTTACTTACTATGCTCAGTGCGACAGCCCTTATGAGAATCTTGCCCTCCCCGGCGGGTGCAACATGTGTCAGGCCGGCTGCGGAGCCGCGACAGTCGCCATGATCGCCTCGTCTTTTGTCGGCATGAACTATACTCCGCAAGCCGTCATCGATCTTTACAAGTCGCAAAAACTAGAGTTGGACTGCAACGGTTCAAACTATTATGACGCCAGAACCATCCTGTCCGGCATCGGCGTTAAGACTACCGATTACATGATATATACTTTACAAACCGCAGACCAGATCATCCCCGATCTAAAAAAATACCAAGCCGGTGGCTGGACTTTTTTTACCCTGGCGGATTTTAAGGACGGTGGAGCCGGCGGCCATTATTTCTGGATCACCAACGTCGACGACCAAGGTAATATCTGGGCTTATGATCCATACTACGGCCGCTTTCAAGCTCCACCCATCAACGAAAATTCATATTATCCGTTTCCAAAGTACTATATTATCTTTGGAGTGAAAAAATAACTATGCCTACGCCAAACATCAAGGTCTATATCGCCGTATCGGGTGTATTAATCGTCTTGTTTCTTATCGTCACTTTTATTCCTTTCGGAAAAAAATCAGTCAACAACCAGTCAACTAACTTCCCGACTCCCACCTTAGTTCAGATCAATCAGTCAAATCAGAATCAAAACATTCCGACCCCGACGATCGCTCCGGCCGATTTCACCGGAGTGGCGCCGGTAACGATCCCTCCGGCCATCATGAATCTCTCCCGACAAAAACAGGATTTGAGAGGCAAAGTCCCCCTGCAGTTGGCGACTTTTTCCGTTGATTTTGACTATGGCGAAGACAAGTTCGTCGTCACCTTAAAAGATCCAAAGGATCAAGCCAAACAGGATTTTGAAAACTGGCGGAGTACCAACTATCCGGATCTAGGCAGCAGCGAATTTAACTTCAGATAGTCAATTGACTTTGCCATGATTTTTTCGTTACAATCATTCTATGATGGTTTTTTTCAAACCAGCCTTTGATTTTTTAAAGAAAGCCTTTTTGATCATAGCTGTTTACATAGCTGTCGTCAGCCTTTTCTCTTTTTTTATCCACAAGGACAAAATCAGCCTTCAAGCCACTAAGAATCCGATTGAACAAAACCGCGCCGAAATCTATAAGGTCATCGACGATAAACAGCTCAATTCCACCAAGCAGGGAAAACTCATGGTGACGGTTTACCGGATGACGACCTGCGCCATGCTGGGCGAAGCTTGCACCAACAATCCATTAGACGGAGACAAAAATTACGACAAGAGCTTTTTTGGTTTTTTGAGCAATATCGTCGTTGTCCCTTATAAATATCCGCCGGCGTCAGGCATCGCCTGGGTAAACGACGGCTTGCAACAGGCCGGCTTCATCCCCCATGCTTTTGCCGCCGAAGGGATCGGCTTTTCCGCCATAAAACCTTTTGCCAGCATCTGGACGATTTTCCGCGACATGACCTACATGGTTTTGGTTTTGGTCCTGATAACGATCGGCTTCATGGTCATGTTCAGGATGAAAATCAACGCCCAAACCGTCATTTCCGTTGAAAATGCCTTGCCGAAAATCGTCATCTCTTTGATATTGATTACGTTTTCCTTCGCCATCGCCGGCTTCCTGATTGACATCATGTACGTCGTCATCGGCATCATCATTTCCATCTTGAGCAGCAACAACACTAACTTCAACGCTACTCAGTTCAAAAACCAATTCATGATGGCTAGTGGAACAGATCTATTAGCCAGAGATATACCTGTCAGGACTCCACTTCTTTCCATCGGATATACCTTGGGAAACTCATTTTTAGGCTTGATGCCGGCTGAGATATCAGCTCTTTTGAGATCGATCATCGGCATCGTCACTCTTTTCATCCTCAACGGGCCGATATTTAACATCTTTATTAATCCAATTGTCAGCGCAATTGGACTGGAAAACTTCGTTGGCGATATTCTCGGCATCGGCGGGGGACCAGGTAAAGTCATATCTGGTTTATTGACTCTACCATTTTCGATTCCCGTGTATGGGGCAATTTTTTTATTGGCTTTTTATTATCTTTTTCCGATCGGCGTCTATATCCTGATCATATTTTCCATTCTTTTTATGTACTTCAGGATCATCATGCTCCTGTTTACAAGTTATCTTAATTTAATAATATCTATCATCCTTTCTCCCCTATTCATGGTGGTCGAAGCCATTCCGGGCAGGAGCACCTTCAAAAACTGGCTGATCGGCATCATCGGTAATTTACTGGCATTCCCGATCACGATTGCCATTTTTGTCCTCGCCTATATCATCGTCTACAACCACCCCGACCTAGAGTTTAGCGCCAGGTTCCCGTATCTTTACGGCGTCGACAACGGTTCTTTCAAAATCTTGATCGGCATGGGGTTGATTTTCATCATTCCCGATCTGGTCAAATATTTTAGGGATGCCATCGGCTATAAACCTCTGCCGATCAATATCGGCATCGGCACCTACTTCGGCGGCGTGAGTACGGCGGTTGGCGGCGGCACCGGTATCCTTGGCCAGTTCGGCAGCGTCTGGCTTGGCATCACCGCTCTTGGCGGATTTAAGAATCTACTGTTAACCGGTAGCTTAAAAGACAAAGCAGCCCAAGGAACGACACCCATACAAAGAGACAATGTTCCATCCAGTAACGACGCGACTGCTAATGCTCCGAAAGCTAAATAATAGAAGATTGATCACCTGCTTAGTTTATCCAAATCCAGGTATACGAAGTATGTCAACGCCTATCAAACGGAGAATAAATACTGAAAATATGATCAGCATCAATCCCATGATGCATGAAGTGATCAACTCCTGGGCTTTTTTCAGTTTTTCCGGATTGCCCTCTGACGACTGCATCTGGAAAGCGGCATAGATAATACAAAGTAAGGCGAAGCCTCCGGCCAGTCCGATCCCGAAACCAAAAACCGTCTGCTGGATGAACTGCTGCAGGTCGGTTTTGACGCAACCGATCCCGGTATAAACACCGCCTTCGTTAGCACAACTAACGCAACTCAATTGATCGGCCGAGCTGGTCTGTCTTTGGCAAAAATCATTCATGGCGACCAGATAGTTGCCCGGAGACGGCGTCACCGAAGCGATACACCGACAGGCCGGGTCAGCTGGATCAGTGGTTGATGAAACGCCTACCGCACAAGGCTGGGACAAATTGGCTTCATAATTTACCAGCGGCTGTACTTTATTTAAAAATAAGTTGGGAATCGTTCCGAATAAGAAATTGACGACGCTATCGATTGCGGCTATACCGGTACTATCCGGGTTAGGTGCGGTCGGATGGATGACCATACAGCACCTGTTCAAACGGACGTCACCAGCGACTCCGCAGTTGACTCCGGGAATTGAAAGTTGGGGCAGTTGGGCTGAAGTTTGAAAAGCCAAAGAAAAAAACAAAAAAAAGGTTAAAAAAATTGATATTAAGATTTTTTTCATAATTCTATGATAGCATAAAAATTATTTCTTCTTCCCGCTCGACTCCTCGAGGGAATCCTGAAAATATTTCCATAACAAGAATACCAAAACCGCCGGACCCAGTTGCCAAAAAATGTCAAGCGCCATATTGCCGTAAGTTCCACCAAACTCTTTTCTCAACCTTTGCGCGGTGAATTCGTGGAAAGAATCGGGCCTCATTTTTTTGCCGAACTTGATCGGCCTGCCAAAAAGGGTAATATAGCGATCGTCGTACTTGGGACCGACCGTCTTGTCATAGGCTTCTTTGGGGATTAGGTTGACCGACTCGAGGGCGACGATGAAGCGGTCGATGTCGCGGGCATCCCACTCCCAGACTGCGGTCGATCTTCCGGCGTATTCGGCGGCGATCGAATTTTTCTTGCCGATCCTGAAAAGACCAAATAGAGGCTTGGCCATACTGTCTTTTTTGAAATACTGGATCACCATCGAGGCGATTTTGTAGGCATATTTGAAATCCTCTCCTGTACCGTGAACCTGGGTGATCGTATCCTGGGCTTTCTGAAGATATTCGATGATCGGGGCAAAGTCGTGTTTTCCGCTCGTCGCGATTTGGTTAAGAAGTCTCGGCATATTGATGATCCATGGAACAACATTTGTCTCCATCGACCCGGTATCTTTGAGGGCCCTTGCCGTCAACCTTGGACCGGTCCCTCTCCAGGTCATCAGGGAAATGTCGGTGTCTTCCAACCCAAACGTATAAGTATATTCTTTGACATCTTTTATGGCTTCCCCATTCAGATAACCTTCATTCAAGACTGTTTTTTCCATGGTCTCATATAGTTCGACTACTTCGTTCACTCTGGTTTGATCGATCTGCATCGCAATCGGCTTGCCGTCCGGACCGAACGCCACTGACTGACCCAGTAAACTCCTGATTTTATTGGTATCCAACTTATAAGGCAGGTCGGAAAACTGGCTCAGGGTGATCGTCGGCTCGACTTTGATTCTCTCCCTGACGATCTTGCTCATTTCCTGGCGAAGCAGCATCTCGGCAAAAGACATGTCTTTCATGACGTCGTTGAAATGGTCGGCGCTCCAATCCGGGTGAGTCTTCCTCATCTCCCTCAAAAGGGATTGCCATCGCGACACGCCGTCGTGGTGGTAACGGTTTCTGTCCATCCTCAAGAACTTTGAGGGAAACCGGGCGGCGATTTCCCTAATGATAAACCGCTCCAGGAAAATCTTTGACGTCTCGTATTGGACCATCTCCCCAATTGTTTTACTGTCTCCTGTCAAAAGCTCGGTTTCGGCGATTTTGTCATAAGCATTTTTTTGTCCCAAGACCATCAGGTCTTTCATGTACTTGCTGTATTCGGCATCGTTGAAATTAGCTTCATCCCCCTTTAAAAAATATCTTTTGTAGATATATTTAAAGAGCTCGTTCCTTCTGTCGGCAAACCCCCCAGAAGTTGCCCTCAAGACATCCTTTCCCGCCCGATCGTTATCGATATAGTTCCACAACGCCTCGTATCCGATCATCTCCATTGCCTGGAAGGTTTTAAGAGGATCGATGTGTTTTTGGGATTTGCCTTCTCCGTCTTTGAAACTAAAATACTCAAAATGCGGATCAAGAGAGTACTGCATCCGCCAACCCTTTCTTTTTGCCGGGCCGCCGACATTCAAGATGTCAACCAACTGATCGATAAAAAGATCATGGGGCAGATGCTCGCTTCTCACGCCTTTTTTTAACGAGTCCATGAACATCTGGGCATTCTCCCACATCTGCTTGTGATTCCACATGCCTTTCGTTCCTTTACCCTCATTACTAAGCGGCATGAAATAAAACATCGGCAACATGTGCTCTCCCTGCCAACGGATGTTGACGTGAAGCGGGTTAAAGACGGTCAACGCGCCGGCGTCGTTGGTTCCATATGAAGCAAACAGGCCTGTCCCGTCCGGGTCGATCGGGTCGCCGAAAGCGCTCTTTTCCGGTTCGGTCAGCAGCATTCCCCGTGCCATACCGACCGCGGTGTTGACGGCATTGATCAACTGCTCCTTTGACCGGTTCGGATAAAGGAGCGATAATCTATCAATTACCTGTTGTTCCAGCTGGGTATTGATTTCTTCCAACCGGTTGGTGAACTGATTAGTCCGGTGCCGCCAATCCTGCGAAGCAAACTCTTCCTCGAGCATCTTGTCGTATAGATGATAAGCTTGCAAAATAACTTGTCCGTCGGGAAGCAAAAGCAACTCGTCGATGTCGGTTCCTTTCAAATGCTCCGCATAACCTCCCAGTTGCGAATAAAATCCTTTTTCTCCGGGCGGGTGGTTGAACATCACGCGGGTATTGTGAAAATACTCCATGCCGTGGGTCCAGTGGTTTAAAGTGATGTTCAAAAACTGGGCGAACTCGCTAAGCTTGATGTTTTTTATACGAGGTAACGGATCAACTCTCATGTAGCGTTTCTCGCCTCTCTCGTCAAGATAATAATCTCCTTCGCTTTCCCTGGTAAGGAGATTTTTGTTGACTTTATTGTAAAGCTCATGATTGGGATTATTTTCGATCTTGCTCAAAGTAATATACAAGTTATCGATCGCCGAAGTGATGGCAATTTGTGTTGTTTTGATGCCTCTCATGAAATCTTCCTGGGTAATCTCGTCAAAAAATTTGTCGGGCCGCTCCTGCTGTAGTTTGAGATAAAGGTGGTTGGCGATATCCATCAGCTTGTCGGAAATTTCCTGCGACGCCTCTTCATGCCAAATCTGTTCAACGTGATCGTTGATGTCACCGGGAATCGGGATATTCCTTTTTGTATAATGCCGCTCGATTTTTTCCCTGATCTCGGCCTTTTTGATATCTATTTCATGTCTTCGCTCTTCACCCTCCTTACCCGATCCGCCGTTGACGATGAAATCAATATAGTCGGCAAAGTCTTTCGGAGAGTATAGTTTTTTGATGAAATCCCGCTGTTCTTTGGTAAATCTTCTTTCGTATAGACTTTGCTCATCGTAAGCATAAGCAGCGCTATTTTCACCTCTTCCGTCTCTACTGAATCCGCCTTCTTCGGCCAACCTTTTCATGACGTCTTCCTGATTCGCCGGTGTCGGCTCAAATTTCTCTTGAACCTCAGACCTGGTTTTTCCGATGGCCGTGGCATTGTCTTTCAGATCGTCAACGACCTTCTGCCAAGCTGCCTTGTTAGTCTGTTTCAACTCATCGAGATTCTTTTCGAAAGTGCTTTGTTGTTGACCGCTCGATGACAAAACAACGCCTTCCGACAGTTGTTTCCCGATGGTTTTCTCGATGTCGACGACGTCCCGGTCGCTCAATTCGCCGCTTTTGATCTTGTCGACCAAACCGGTCAAAACCTTATCGACGGCTTCTTTGCCAGTCAAACTGCCGGTTTTTTTAATGACTTCGTCGGCTTCAAGAAGGGTTTTTTTTACCTCTTTGGCTTTATCTTGGTATTCGTCGTGCTTATCGGTTTTATCGGCGGCTTCGGAAGCCTCTTTTGCCAAATTCTGGAGATTGAGTTTTTGGATGAATTTATCGCGGAAATCCTTTTCCAGTTCGGCTTTCCGGTCGGGGTTATCCTCTTTTTGTATCGCAGTTATTTCTGAAGCCATCTCCTGTTGAATTTGCTCAACCAAACGATCGGCCTCAGCTTTGGCGGCTTCCTGGTTTTTTTTCAGCTCGGCATCCTGATCGGTTTGTTCAGCATTACCCGGGTTCATATAAATATCACTTTAGCAGAAAACAGGCACGCAAACAAGCGGGTATAAGAAGATAAACTCAAGTCTTATCTTTGTCTTTAAGCGCTAACTGGCGTATTCGTCTTCAGATCGACGACCAATCTCCTCTCCCTTCCTTCACCAATCGAATAAGTCGTCAACTCCGGATAGTTTTTGGTGACAAATTCGTGGATCAGCTTTCTTTCGTATGAGGAAAGATTGCGGATAAAACTAGGGTTGTGGCTCGTCTGGGTTTTTTCGGCATATTCAGAAGTCAAAATTTCCAACCTTTCCTTTTGTTTTTCCCGGAAATCATTGACGTTGACCAAGATCTCCACTGCCTCCCCGAACTGTTTGTACAAAATTACCTCCAGGATCTTTTGTATGGCCCTGATGGTTTCTCCATGCCTGCCGATGACGGTCGAAACCTCCTCATCGGTCTTAATGATTACCTGAAAAATCCCGCCGTCGTCGACCACTTCGACGGTGTATTTGTCGATCATTTTAGTCAACAAAGCCTCTGTTTCTGACTTTATCGTGCTGAGTTTATCCATATGTCTTTAAATTTTTAAATTATAAATTTCAAACTCCAAATAAATTTCAAAACTTATTTTTTATTTGTAATTTGAGATTTAACATTTAATTGTTTGCCCTGGATGATGCTGAACAGGGAAAATATGTTCCAATACAAAGACAAGCCGGCCGGCAAGGTGTAGGAAAACCAACCGATCATCAATGGAAAAAGAAACTTCATCTGAGTATTCATGGCTTTCTGGAAATCGGCGCTATCTTCTTTGCCCTTCTTATCGTCCGGTTTCTTTTCTTGGACAGGTGGCGTCATTGCCATTGACGTTGCCTGAAAATATTGCAAAATACCGGTCACCAACGGCACCAGCAAATAGACCCAAGTCCCCGATTGTTTAGGCGAAACCGCCAGGTTAAAACCAAAAAACCAGGGATTGATTGCCTGGGTAATCCTGAGAAACGGCGCGTACAAAATGCCGTTGATTTCGGTGATCATCTTGGCCGCCTGATTGTTTATCAAAAATAAAGAAAGAGCTTGATAGAGGGCGATAAAAACCGGAATCTGGATAATCATAAACAGACAACCGGAGGCTGGATTGATGCCGGCCTGCTGATAAAGCTTCAACTGTTCCTGCTGTAAGGTTTTCTGGTCGCCTTTATGTTTTTCGTTCAACCGGTCAAGGTGTGGCTTCAACTCCTGCATTTTTTTGGCTGTTTCCATCTGCTGTTTGAAAAAAGGTTGAAATAGCCCGCGGATCAAAACCGTCAAACCGATGATGGCAAAACCGAAAGCGCCGGGAAGCCTGATAAACAAAAATACCTTATAAAGCAAAAGCAGCAAATTGAGAATCGGGAAAACAAACACCGAATTAAATAAGTTTGGACTTAGCATTTAGTTAGTTTAGATGGTTAATCTTTGCCTTCTTTTGTTTCTCCGCCTTTGCAAGACTCTCCTGCCGTCATGACTGCTCATCCGCTTCATGAAACCGTGTTTTTTCTGTCTTTTGACTTTTTTTGGTTGCCAGGTTCTTTTCATGTTTTTTGATTTGGCCAAATTTGATAATTTTACAAACGCGACTCGAGTATCGAACTTCCTTTGCCCTTGAATACCTGCCAACCGGCTTCGGTGACAAACGGTATGAAAGGGTGAAGCATCTTCAAATTATCCAGATAGACTTCCTCTAGATTGTTCAAAGCTTCTATATTACCATTAATTATCTCATCTTTCAATTGTTCTATGTAGTGATCGGCGAACCGGTGCCAAATAAATTCATAAACCAACCCCAAAGCCTGGGAAAAGCGAAACCCGTCCATGGCTCTCAGATATTTTTTCTTTTCTTCTTTAAATTCTTTTTCTAATTGTTTTATTATTTCTGACTTTTGACTTTTGCTTGTCCGCCGAAGCTTTGGCGAAGGCGGAACTTTTGATTTTTGGCTTCGGTTCATGTCCATAAATCGCCCGATATTCCAAACCTTGTTGCAAAAATTCCTCATGCCGATCACTTTCTCTTCAGCAAATGGTAAGTCGCCTCCTTCTTTTACACCAAAAATTAAAGCAGCTCTAAGAGCATCGGCGCCATACTTATCAACCATTTCCATCGGATTGACCACGTTACCTTTACTCTTACTCATTTTTTGACCGTGCTTATCTCTAACTAAACCATGAAGGAAAACGTTTTTGAAAGGAGGTTTGTTAGTGGCAAAAACACCTATCATTATCATACGAGCCACCCAGGCTCTCAAAATATCATAACCTGTTTCCATCACTGTTGTCGGATAAAAATATTTATAAAAATTTTTATCTTTTTGTGTTTCTAGTGTTGCAAAAGGCCATTGCGCTGATGAAAACCATGTGTCAAAAGTGTCTTCGTCTTGTTTAAAATCATTCTTACCACAAATTGCACACCGCTTCGGTGTAACTTCCTCTATAAACCATTTTTTTGTCGACTGACATTGATAGGCAGGAATTCTTATTCCCCAAACAATCTGCCTCGAGATATTCCAATCAATAAAATTATCAAGAATATTTATTAGACGTTTTTCCATTGATGATC
>JAMCTE010000016.1 GCA_023381015.1 Patescibacteria group bacterium
TGGCAAAGGCGGTGTTTCCGACGGTTGCCGAACTTTTAATTTATAATTCAGCACTATCGTCGACCGATCGTGCCAATGTTGAAGCTTACTTAAATGCAAAATATAATATTAATGGAGGGCTAGGACAGTCTGCATATCTAAAAGATTCTTCTGGAAACGGGAATAACGGCACACCTGTTGGTACCACCTTAGTTCAAGGAAAAATTGGTAATGCCAGAAATTTCAATGGAACAAGTGATTATATTGACGCTGGTTCGGGAAATTCTTTGAATATAGGAGGAAACTTAACTCTTGAAGGCTGGTTTAGAACTACAGACAATAGTAATAATATTACCATGATAAGTAAAGGAACAGATAATAACTGGCTTTATTATTTAGGTAAGACTAATACCAATACAGTAAC
Organism: Patescibacteria group bacterium; assembly: GCA_023381015.1. Lineage (GTDB taxonomy): Bacteria > Patescibacteriota > Microgenomatia > UBA1406 > GWC2-37-13 > GWC2-37-13. The sequence continues at coordinate 404 of JAMCTE010000016.1, forward strand.
TTGTAAAATCTATCAAAGTGGTTCGGGATCAGGCTACTTACAAGTCACTTCAACTAATACTGTCAATGATGGTAACTGGCACTATGCTGCTTGTACCTTGGCAGGTACTACTTTGAATTTATATGTCGACGGGATTTTAGCTGCTACCAGCAATACGACTACCGGTAGTAGAAATACAACCACAACGGGAAATTTTGAAATTGGAAAATTTAATTGGTCTAGTGGAAATGTTTATTGGAATGGTTCATTAGACGAAGTCAGAGTTAGTAATATTGCTCGTTCCGCAACCGACATCCGCCAAGCCTACGAAGTCGGATTGAGGACTCATCAGATCACTATTGATTTCGGCGCTTCTTTGGACAATCTCAATACGATTTCCGGAAGCGGAGATACCTCGTTTATCATCGACGCCACCCAAAAAGGTTTGGCCAAAAAAGGCAGCAACCTTTATCTTGGAGATAAAATTATCGTCCGTGAAACTTTCTCCGGTACGGAATATATTGCCCAAGGAACCGTCAATAGTGTTAATACTGACACTGGTGCGGTGACGGTCGCCTCCTGGGATGCGGGGAGCACTTTTCCGGCCTCCGGGTTCGACAGCGGCGCCGACGTTTTCAAATGGCAACGGGAATACTGGAACATCAAAAACGCTGCCACTCAGCCTAGTCTAGACATGAACGCGGTGACACTTTTATCGCTCCGCTTCACCGACGGCAACGAAGGCCGGACCGTCTGGCTTGACGACCTAAGAGATGCTACCGATTATATGAACAATCCTGCCGGAACCGCCATCACTTCGGCGACCGGCTACCGCTACATGCAATACCGGGCTGTTTTTAATTCGGTCGACCCAAATGTTGCCGCCAGTTTATCGAGCGTCACCGTCAACGACACTTTACAGGCCCCGCCGGCAGCGCCCTCCTTGGACTCGCCGACAAACGCCGCCACTAGTCAATCGCCTGTCCTTCAACTGAAAACCACGGCCACCGACCCTAACTCCGACTATGTCCGTTACAAAATCGCCGTTTGTACCGATTCGGCGATGACACAAAACTGCCAGACTTTCGACCAAACCGCCTCGCAAACCGGTTGGTCAGGCCAAAATGCCCAAACCGGCACTGCCTATGCCTCAGGAACGCAAGGGGTTTATACTGTCCAATACGCTTCTCTTCAGCCTTTGACCACTTATTATTGGGATTCATATGTCATCGATCCGGGAGGATCAAATACCTGGAGCGCCACCCAAGGGTCGCCATATTCTTTCACGACCGCCCACATCCCAAATAAACCAACCCTTGATTATCCTGCCAATCAAGCTCAAAACATCTCTGTTTTGACGCCTCTGAAAACTACCGCCACAGATTCGTTAGGCGATTACTTAAGATATAAAATCCAAATCTGTACCGATATTAACATGAGTGTCGGCTGTCAAACCTTCGACCAGACTTCCTCCCAGGCCGGCTGGTCAGGTCAAAATACGCAAAGTAATACTGCTTATACCTCTGGAACTCAGGCCGTCTATACAATCCAATCGGCCCTCAGCACCGGCAGCACTTATTACTGGAAAAGTTATGCGATCGACCCGGGCGGCACCAACGCCTGGAGCGCCACCCAGACGACACCCAACGTCTTTTATACGACGACGGCCGTTCCGCCTTTGGCGCCGACCGGCCTTTTGGTCAACGGCTTGACCAATCCGACCAACATCAGTTTGGCGGCAACGCCGTATTTCTCCGCCGTCCACAACGACGCCGCCAACCTTTCGGCCAACTACTATCAAATCCAAGTCAGTAATCAACCCGACGTCAACGGCACGCTACTCTGGGATTCCGGCCAGGTAGGGATGGCAACGACCGTCAACGGCGCCCGATCACCCAACGTCACTTACGCCGGTACGACTCTGACTGCCTACGGTCAAACCTATTACTGGCGGATCCGCTTCTGGAATACCGCCAGCAGCTCCAGCCCGGGAGCCTGGTCAGCCGTTAATAATTTCTCAATCATCAGCGTCGTCTCGCCGGCTTCCTGTTTGCTTGTCAAAAATAACAGCAATACCCAGATTACCGTCAACTGGACGACCCGCGCCAGCGCCAACAACGATTATTTGGAAAAAAACACCGACGGAGCCGGATTCTCCGCTTATCAGACGCTCGCCGGAGCGACCAACACTTATGCCGATACGAGCGTCTCGTCGGGCCATACTTACCAATACCGGGTGAGGAGCAAAACCGGCTCTGACTATTCCGACTGGTGCACCACCGCCACCCTGTCTTTGGCAATTGGCAATATTAGATTCAACGGTATAAAATAATAACTATGAAATTTAAGTCGGGATTTACCCTCATGGAGATCGTCATCATCCTCGGCATCATTGCCTTGATTATCGGAACCGGAATCGCCCTCCTTAACCCGCAAAGCCAGATCTACAAAGCCTGGGACGGCAAACGGAAAAACGACCTGGCTACCTTAAACAAGGTCCTCGAAGATTTTTACAACGACAAAGGCTGTTATCCCCAACCGAGCCAGATCTGCTATGACGCCGGGTCAGGCAGCACCTGTCACATCTGCGGCAGCAAAGCCACTTCGCCGGACTTTAAACCATACTTGAATGTTTTGCCATGCGATCCCCAGTCGCCATCCATGGACATCCTTTACGAAGTCAACAACAACAGCTGCCCTACCCAATACAATCTCTATACCAAACTCTCGAATACGGCTGACTTTTCCATAGCCGAGCTGGGCTGCCAAGGCGGCTGCGGTCCTTATGGAAACTGCAACTATAACTACGGCGCCCAGAGCCCAAATACCGGCATAGAGCACTGTACGATTACGCCGACCATGGCGCCTCCGACGCCGACCCCGTTGTACGTCGGCCTCTGTTCAACTTATAATCCTCTCTATTACATCAGCAATGGTATTTGTAACGTCTGTGGCAGTTATGACCAATGTAAGGTCATGGTGCCAAACTATGACTATTATGTCGATCCCGGAGGACATGGAAGTCCAGGATGTACCCAGCTCTGTTACAAAAATTAACCCTTGTTAGCCTGGAAAAATTAATCTATAATAAAATTTATGGAAAGATTGTTTCAGAAAATTAAATACATTCTTTTGGGAGTTCTATTTGTCGGTTTTCCCTTGTTTTTTTTGACGACCACTCAGGATTTTTTCATCACCAATAAATTCTATTTCTTAGGATTTTTTGCCATTGTTTTGACTTTGGTTTGCGCCGCAGAAGCCATCGTCACCAAAAAAATCATCTGGGTCAACAAAGTGCTGGATCTGCCTATTTTGTTATTTTTTGGGACGGTTCTCCTGTCAATGATAGTTTCCTCGACTAATAAAGTCGCTGCTTTTACCAATCCAAACGTCGGCGTTGGAGTTTTCCTTTTTTTGACGATTGTTTATTTTTATCTGTCCAGAAACAAACCATTATCAAATAAAATCTATTCGCTGTCGGCGCTCATCCTTTCCATTCTGACGGTTTTTTTCTTCATCCAACCGTTAAAATCAGTCGATCTGCCAAGCAGCCTTGAGTTTATCAAAAATCCGAGCTTTACCAGTTTAGGCAGCCAGCTCGATTTGGCGATTTTCTTGGGCTTTTTTCTCATCTTGCCGGCCGTTCGCATCCTGGAAAAAAAAGCCAACAGCAAAGATTTTGCCTTAGCCGGTATAAACCTGGTCGCTCTTCTTATCCCCATATTTCTCATTTTTAAATATAAATTGATGGTTTTACCGCCGTTATCTTTATCCTGGTATGCCGTCCTGGACACCATGAAAAACTTGGTCACGGCTTTATTCGGAGCCGGCGTCAACAACTTCGGCATCGTCTTCACCAAAGTAAAAGACATCTATTACAACCAGTCTCCCCTTTGGCAGATAGCCAGCTTCAGCGTTGCCAGGATTGTACCTTTTCATATCTTAACCGAGATGGGCATCGTCGGTTTTGTCGCTTTTGTATTTTTACTCTTGCAATCCGGCGTCGCCGCCTTTAAACAATCACTGACCAATAAGGTCGTCATTGCTTATCTTGTTTTGATTGTCTTGATTTTTCCTCCGACTCTGCCGCTACTGTTTTTAGCGTTTTTCATCATCGGTTTGATTTCGGCTTCCCAAGAAAGCAACGTCAAAAAAACCTTTACTTTTTCCGAACAGCCAATCTTTTTCGTTCTGATTCTTATCGCGGCATTGATTTTTATCGGTTCGGCTTCTTATTTGCTGGGACGCGCTTACTTAGCCGAATATTACTTCAAAAAATCAATCGACGGCCTGACGCAAAATAACGCCAAATTGGTCTACGACAACATGAGGACGGCCAGGATCCTCAACCCCTACGAAGAAAGATTTGTTCTTAATTTTTCCCAGACCAATCTTTTGATCGCCGACAGTTTGGCAACCAAAAAAGACATCACCAATCAAGACAGGCAGACCATCGCCCAAGCCATCCAAACCGCCATTTCCGAAGCCAAGGAGTTGATCAAACTCAATCCCAACAACGCCCAGTACTTTGAAAACCTGGCCAACGTCTATAAAAACATCATTCCCATTGCCTCAGGATCAGACGTCTGGGCGATTTCCGCATACCAAAGGGCAATCGTCCTTGACCCGGCCAATCCGACGTATCGTTTAAATGTCGGCGGCATCTACTACTTGCTTGGTCAATATGCCAATGCCGTTTCGTTTTTCGAACAGGCAGTCGCTTTGAAACCGGACTGGTCCAATGGTTATTACAATCTTGCTTGGAGTTATTTCCAAAACAAACAGTACGACCAGGCAGCCGCTACCATGCAGAATGTTTTGACATTGATCAACAAAGACACCGACAAAACCGACTGGGACAAAGCCAATGCCGACCTGGCAGTATTCAAAGAAAAACTCAACAGCAGCCAGCAACAGGAATCAAGCCCATCCGGCCGACTGAATTTGCCCAACAATCCTGTGCCGTCAATCAGTCCGAAGATTACCCTACCGCAAGAAGCTTCGCCCGAAGCTAAATAATCAATCCGCTTATGGATAAAAAACCGGATTACTGGTCCAAATTTCTTACCTGGCTTGTATATTCTTTTATTTTTATTTTTTCAATCTATCCATACTCCGATACCGACTGGGGCTGGCACTATCGATATGGAGAATATTTTATAAAAACCGGTTCGGTTTTAAGAAAAGACATTTTTTCCTGGACAATGAATGGATTCAGATGGATTAATCCTTCTTGGTTTTATGATGTTTTTCTCTATGTATCTTTTAAATATGTTGGTTTCGCTGGCTTGATGGTTATCGGCGGACTGATTGCTTTGTTGGTTTACTACATTTCCATAAAACCTTTCCGGTTGCAGATTTGGCAAAAAATAATCCTGGGTTTATTTTCTTTTGATTTTGTCACTTTAATATTGAGACAAAGCTTAAGATCACAGATTCTAATACTGCCTTTTTACCCAATTCTGGCAATCACTTTGATGAAATCTAAAGAAAAACCCAAGCTTTTATTTTTTTTGCCATTGGTCTTTCTTTTGTGGGCCAATCTTCATGCCTCGTTTACACTGGGGTTGGCAATTATGTTCATTTTATTGTTAACAAAGATTATTTTCGGATTCAAAAATGAAAAGCCAAATCTGAAGATTTACCTTGCCGTCATGGTCTTGAGCTTTTTGGCAACTTTGGTAAATCCGTTTACTTTGGGTCTGTATTTTGAAGCCTTAAGACATACCAACAATCAAATATTATCGTCGTATGTTGTTGAATGGATGCCATTTTTTAATTATTTTAGGTTTGGTTATTTCCAAGGATATATTTTTATTTCTTATATATTGATTATGGTCGTCGGGTTTATAAGGCGACGAAAAATTTCCGATATTCCATATGTTGTCACGATTTTCTTACTGGTATATTTAACATTTGAATCTTTCCGTTTCGTCGGCCCGTTGCTGGCATTTTCACTACCGGTCGTTGCCATGATGGCCCAAGAAATAAAAATTAACCTAAAAAAACCGGCTATCTTACAGTATCTCACATCAATATTTTTGGTTACTTTAATAATGTTTGGCATAAAAAACAGAATAATCGCTATTAACATGTTCAACTATCAATATGATGACTATTGTTATTGGAGCACTCATTGCTCAGAAAAGTTAACTCGATATCTTCTAAAAAATCCTCCGGTAGGTAATGGCTTTAACTTCTTCGACTGGGGCGGATATTTAATCGGCCGCGGAATAAAATCATTATATTTTGTTGACGGACGGATGGTAACCTGGAAAGCAGATAATTTTTATCCGTTTGTCGATTATTACAATATATATTATAAAAAAGACTACCGGCGTTTCGCACAATATAATTTTGATTGGGTGATTATTCCAAGCGATTCAAATATTGCCCATGATCTTTTAAAAAATAATTTTTTTCTTGGCAGTTGGAAAAGAGTTTATTATGATGAAAAAGCTAGTTATTTCGTAAGACAAAGATAGCTTATTTAAGAAAATTCAATGGATTCAGTAACGTCTCACCCGCTCTAATTTCAAAGTGTAAGTGGGTTCCGGTCGAGCGGCCCGTCGAACCCATGACGCCGATCTGTTGACCTTGAGAAACAGCTTGACCGATCGATACCAAAATCTGCGACATGTGGCCGTACAAAGTCCTGTAACCATTTCCGTGGTCAATCATAACCATGTTGCCATAACCGGTACTGTTCCAACCGGCATAGATGACCGTTCCCGTATCGGCGGCGATGATCGCCGGCATCGAGGGATTGGCAATGTCGAGAGCCATATGGTACCAGACCGGGTACTGGGTGATGACGCCTGTCGTCGGCCAAATGAAATTGGAGTTTCCTTTGACGCCTGAAATGACCTGGGCAAACAATCTGGTCGGCGCCGGAGCGGTTTCGATCACGCCGTCAGGAACATAAAGAATCTGTCCCGGAGTCAAGGCAAAGGTATCCGGGTCGGCGAAGTCATTCCAGATATAGTTCACGATGTTTTGGGCGTCGACCCGATATTTTTTCGCGATCGAATAGACGGTTTCTCCCGGCTGGACGGTGTGGACGATGCCGGTAATCGGCGGTATCTTCAAACTCTGTCCGGGCTTGATCGTTTCCGATTTTAGATCGTTGGCCCACTTGATCGTATCGACCGAGATGTTGAATCTTTTGGCAATTCCTGCTAAAGTATCGCCTCCATGAACCGTATAGTTTTCGATTTCCGACCTGGACTTGACCGATACCACCGTCGACAAACTGCCTTGATACGGGTTATAGGAAATGATGGCGGCCTGATAGCTGCCTGACTGGCCGGTTTGACTGACAAAAGGCGAATTTTGGGTAATGACCGGCCCGGCGATGAGCACTGCGGCAACGATCAGTAAAACCGAGCTGCTCAAAAATGAAGACGAATATTTTCCCCGTTTGACTATCAAAAAAGCCACGATGACGTCCTTGATGGCTTCGAAACTGGCGCCTAGGCTGGTGATTCTAGTGAGAAAATAATCTTTTAGGAAATCGAGAAACAACCGCAAATCTTCCATAAAGGAGATTATATTATACCAAACCTCAGTATCTTTCTATAAAATGAGAAGTTAAATTTTTTTAGAGTTTCTGTTCGAGCGCCCCTCAAGTAAAATAATACCCAACAATACTCTTTTTCTTACCATTAAGTAAACTTACGCTTCTGAGGTAAGCGAGTTAACTCAAAAATAAATTTAACTTCGAATGGTTAGACCATTGCCGACGTGATTCTTTCGATGGCGACTTCAAATGCCGCTTGCTTTAAAGGCATCTTTTTTTCTTTCGACTTGTCCCAGATTGCCGTAAAAGCCCTGACAATCATTTCTTTCAGCTTGGCATTGACTTCCTCTTCGCTCCACCAATAACCGGCTTTTCCTTGGACCCATTCGAGATATGAAACGGTGACGCCACCCGAATTGGCAAGTACGTCAGGAACTATGGTAACGCCTTTTTTGCTCAAAGCCAAATAAGCTTCCTCGGTCAATGGCCCGTTGGCCATTTCCAAGATGATTCTCGCCTTGACTTTGGCGGCGTTTTTCTCGTTGACGACGTTTTCCAAGGCCGCCGGAACCAGGATGTCGACCGGAAGAGTCAATAGTTCTTCGTTGCTGACTTTTTTGCCTGAATATCCGGAAACGACGCCTTTTTTCCTTTTAAAAGCCATCACTGCCACCGGGTCGAGTCCATCTTTGTTGTAGACGCCACCCCGCGAATCAGAGACTGCTACGACTTTGAATCCGGCCTCATGAGCTAGTTTGGCGAAAAAGTATCCGACGTTGCCAAACCCCTGGACAGCCACCGTCAGAGTTTGACCTTCTTTAGCCAATTTTTCAAGCAATGCCTGGAGTACAAATAAGCCACCGCGGCCGGTCGCTTCGGTTCGGCCAAGACTGCCACCCATCGAGACCGGTTTGCCGGTAAAAGTCGCCGGCGACTTAAAGCCTTTGATTTTTTGATACTCGTCGATCATCCAAGACATGATCTCAGGCGTCGTGTTGACGTCAGGAGCCGGGACATCGACATCCTCGCCGATGACATGGGCAATCCGAGCGGCAAATGCCCTGGACAGCCTTTCTAGCTCTGTTTTTGACAGTTTTTTAGGGTCAACGACGATGCCACCTTTTCCTCCACCGTAAGGCAGTCCGGCGACGGCACACTTTATCGACATCAAGGTCGCCAAAGCTTGAACTTCCTCTCTGATCGTTTCCGGATGAAAACGGATGCCTCCCTTATAAGGGCCAAGGGCGCTGTTGTGCTGAATCCTCCAGCCCTTAAAAACTTTTTTTTTGCCGTTGTCCATTTTTACGGTCAGGGCAAATTCGTGAGCAAATTCAGGCTCGATCAACCTTTTGATCGTTTCTTCATCCAACTTCATTTTTTCGGCGGTTTTTCGAATCAGTGCTTGTGCCGATTCAAGCATTTTTTTCCCTGGAGCATTGTCCATATTTTGAAAAATATAATTAATAATATTGAAGGCGAAGATGCTAAATTTTTTACGACTTGAAATTTCGATTTAACTTAACGTGTTAAAGAAATTTCACTGAGTCAAAAAATTTCAGCATCGAGCCTTAAGACTAAACTGTTAAAAATTTTTCGACATCCAATGCCGCCGCCACTCCCATTCCGACTGCCGTGGCTGCCTGACGGTATTCGTGGTCGACGCAGTCGCCGGCGGCAAAAACTCCCCCGACCGACGTTGCGCTTCTAAACTCGCGATTTGGAAATTTGACATTTGTCATTGGTAATTTATCGTTTTCAAAAGCTAACCTTTCGGCGGTGATGATATATTCTTTACGATCAAGCTGAATTTTATCTTTAAAAATTGCTGTATCTGGTTTGTGGCCGATGGCAACGAAGAGGCCATCAAGCGGGAACTGACCGACCATGAATTCGTCATTGACATCCAAAACCTTCATTTTTAGCATCTCCGGGCTGATTTTTTCCAGTTCTTCTTTGGTTTTTTTCAGCAGTCCTTTATCCGAAGGCCTTATCTTTACCTTGACGCCTTCAACCTTCTGGCTTCCCAACACTTCATCGACTTCGGCATTAAAAATCTCGTGAATTTTTGGATGTTTCAATACCCTGTCCTGCATGATTTTTGACGCACGGAATTCCGGACGTCGGTGAATAATATATACTTTTTCGACGAATTTTGTCAATGTCAAAGCTTCTTCCATGGCAGTATCGCCGCCGCCAACGACGCCTACGACCTTGTTTCTGAAAAAAAATCCGTCGCAAGTAGCGCAAGCCGAAACGCCCTTTCCACGCAGCCGCTGTTCTGAAGGAAGGTTAAGCCATAAGGCTTTAGCGCCGGTGGCGATAAGAACGGATCTCGATTGTAGGGGCGAGGTTATCTCGCCCTTTTTCGGGTCGGATGACCCGACCCCTACAGCCGGTAGAAATATTTCGAATGGTTTTTTGTCGAAATCAACGCTAATGACGTTTTCGTCGACAAACCTGACGCCGAACTTTTCGGCGTGTTTGCGCATCTTCAACACCAGATCTGGACCCATTATTGATTCAAATCCGGGATAGTTTTCGACCTCGGTCGTCAAAGTCAGTTGCCCGCCGGGTGGTGATCCTGCGACCACCAACGGTTTAAGTCCGGCTCTGGCATTATAGATAGCGGCTGCCAATCCGGCTGGTCCTCCACCGATGATTATTACATTCTCTGTCATATTCTTAATAATCAAATATACAAATAGTCAAATAAACAAATTAATTTGTAATATTTGTAGATTTGTCTATTTGTTTATTTATAGATTGATCGCTCTCTCCACCATCTGTTCAACCTGCTTAGTCTTGTCCTGCGGGATAATGCGACAGATGTCGGAAATGACGATTTCCTTGGATAGGCCATCGATCGCCTTTTTAACCGCCGATATTTGTTGCAGAACCTCGGAACAATCTCTTTTCGCGTTGACCATCTTCTCGATTCCTTTCAGCTGGCCGACCAAGCGATTGATCCGTTGGCTAATGTCTTTCATATACTATATAGGAGTATAGAGTATACGTGCCTGGATTGTCAAGAGGAAATTAACCAATAAATCATTAACCAAGTATCCAAACAAATTAAAAAGACCAATAACCAATGATTAAATACTTGGTGATTGGTTATTTGAAGATTGGAGACTGTTTGGTTATAGTAATCTTGGTTATTGGTTATTATTTTGCTACCTATAGTAAATCAAAATAATATATCAAACCCTTCTTAAAGTAGGTCGCCTTAGCCTTAAACCCCTTTGCTCAAGGATTCCAAGAATTCTTTGTTGTTTTTCGTCTTTGACAGCTTATCAATCAAAGCCGTCAGCCTCTCTTCGCCGTTGAGCAAACCGAGCATTCTTCTTAAAGTGGCGACTTTGGCCAAGTCTCCCTTATCATAAAGAAGCTCTTCGTGACGGGTGCCTGATTTTTCAACGTCTATGGCCGGATAGATTCGTTTATCGGCGAACGTCCGGTCAAGATGGATTTCCATGTTGCCGGTGCCTTTGAGCTCTTCATAAATCAGATCGTCCATCCTCGATTCCGTACCGACCAGAGCCGTACCAATGATCGTTAGGCTGCCGCCTTCTTCGCAATTTCTCGCTGCTCCCAGAAATTTCTTGGCCGGGTACAAGGCTGAGGGATCAAAACCTCCGGACAAGCTTCTGCCTGTGCCTGTGGTTGACAGATTCAAAGCCCGCGCCAATCTGGTCACCGAATCAAGAAGGATGATGACGTCCTGCCCCATTTCGACCAGCCGACGTGCCCGATCAAGGGCAAGATTAGCCACTTTGATTTGCTGACGGGGCGATTCGTCGAAATTGGAAGCCGCTACTTCGCCTTTGATGAACCTTTTGATTTCCGTCACTTCCTCAGGCCTCTCACCGATCAAAATCGCCATCAGGTAGGCTTTTGGATAGTTGGTGCCGATTGCTTCGGCGATTTCCTTCAAAAATGTCGTTTTGCCGGCTTTTGGCTGGGAAACGATCAAAGCTCTTTGACCAAAACCGATCGGCGAGATCAGATCGATGATCCGTGTCGACAGCACCTCTTTTTTTGTCTCCAACTTGATCTGGCGGTTCGGGTGAAGAGACGTCAGCTGTTCAAAAGTCTTCCTTTTTGCGCTCTGCTCTTCGGTCAACTCGACGCCGTTGATTTTTTTGATCAAAAGCAATGAGTGAAATCTTTCTCCCTCTTTTGGTGGCCTAGCCAATCCTTCGACTTCATCTCCCCGCCGCAACCAAAATCGCCTGATTTGGCTGGTCGACACGTAGATGTCGGCGTCAGGAGATAAAACATAGTTCTTTCGCAAAAAACCATAACCTCCAAAAGTAATGTCTAAAACTCCTTTAGCTTCATAACTGATCTTAAGGTCTTCCTTTAATCTTTCTTCCAAAGGTACTTCCCGATTCACTCTAACTTCCCTGACTGGAGGTTTTTCAATCTTTTCGATCGGCTTGCCCGCAGTCGATACGATCGGTTTTTCTTCAACTTTTTCTATCAATGAAGAAACGTCAAGCGGCTTGTCTTCTTTATCAGACGCAGTCTTTTTTACCATATAAAAATAAATTGATAATTAAAGAAAAAATACTAGTTTTAAATTTTAAGCCTAATTTCCATGAAGCTAAAAGGTAATAAGAGGATCCTCCGCATTGAGGGTTTCTTGCTTTTTCCCTGGAAAGAAACGGGAAGACGTCTCTTGACCCGCCAAGGCGGGAGAAGAAAACCGTCTGATAGTTGTCCGTTAGGACCGTTACCCTTTTTTTTAAATTGCGTAGAGAAAAAGTCAATCTTTCCTCGTCGGGAGGATCTAAGCCAAGTATAACCAGTCAAATCGCTTTTGTCAAGCAACAAATTATTTTGTTATAATCGGCTTATGAGGAAAACCCCTTATGTTTTTATTATCGTTTTGATTATCGTTTTGTTTTTTATCGTCGGTTTCCGCCTCGGCCAATCGACCGAAAAAACCAACAAGGCGATCGACTACATCAACAATCTACCCACTCCGACCGTACCGGTCTCGCCAACGCCCATAACTTACCAAGAATACAAAAGCAAAAAATACGGCATCAGGTTCACTTTCCCGAGCAATTTGGAAATCAAAGAAGACGCGACAAAAGCATCCATTTTATTCTATTTTAAAAAATAATTGATGTTGCAATCAGTTGAAAAAATATCTGTTTTTCCGCCGATTTACCAAATCAGAAAATTCGTAACAACCATCTGGGAACACCCTTTGGTTGACGAAACGACCAGAAAACACCGTCAGCTGGCTGTAAAAAAATTAACTTCTTATTTGCAGGAAAACGGCATTGATCCCAAAACTTTTTTTACAATACCGGTGGGCAGCCTCGTTTGGAACACTGATAGTGATTCTGATTTTGATTATCTTTTAATCGTAGACAATGATGACAATCTGAACAAGATCGAAAAGATTGTTGGTGGAGAAGAAAATAAAACCCGATTAAAAAAAGCAAAAATAGAGATTATGAAAAATTATCCTGATACTGCAGAATCATACATCGATGCGCCGTATATCTGTTTTAGTTTATTTTTCACTCCAGACGAATACATAGGGGGGAATGTCGAAATGGCCAGAAAAACTCGTCTAGAAGCAATTAAAAGATTTACCGATATAGGCGGAACTGAGGAAACTTGGGATTTTCATATGAATCTTGATTTTGATAGTTTTTTTAGACACTGGGAGGAAACTACTGTTCGTGACAAAATACTTTTCAAGACAGAGAAAGAAAGCAGACATGAAAGAATCAGGTATAAACTTGAAGAAAGAGCTAATCAGACACACAATCCAAAAAGTTATAGAGAAGTTTTTTTAAGAAACCGTGAATATATAAAAATCCCCCACCTTAATGATTACCAAAATGCCATTATAAGCAGCAAAGGAATGCTCAATCTGTCACTTCGACATATAGCTAAAGGAATATCTATATAATAGAATACCAAGTAAGATAAAATATGGTTATGAAAAAACTTAGTCTTGGTTATTTTGGTTCCAATGACTTTTCCGCTGATTTTCTGGAAAAAATTCTCACCGACAAGGACCTGCTTCAACTGGTCAAAGTCGAATTCGTCGTCACCCAACCCGACCGCAAAGCCGGCAGGAAACAGACATTGACACCTACTCCTGTTAAGCATATCGCCAAGAAATTTGATCTGGAAATTTTAGAACTTAACGATTTAGAAAACGAAAATTTAAAAACAAAAGTCTCTCCCCTTGATCTTGCTTTGGTTTATTCTTACTCGTCAATTATCCCAACGTCACTTCTCAATCTGCCAAGATTAGGCTTCTGGGGCATCCACCCTTCTTTGCTTCCCAAGTACCGCGGCACGTCACCGATGGCGACTGCCTTGATTAACGGCGACCATGAAACTGGAATTACCATTATAAAAATGGACGACCAGCTGGACCACGGGCCAATAATTGATCAACAAAGTTTAACGATCCAAAATTCAGACAAACGTCCGGATTTAGAAAAGAAATTGACTAATTTTGCTTTTGAGATGTTCATTAAATTGCTAAAGAAAGGTGTTGAGCGTTTAGGGATCCCGACGGCGCGCAGCGATTTTTCCAGCCCGCCGCTGGTCGCGAGTACCGACGGGAAAAAACGCGAAACACTTACTTCAGGAAATAAAAACTTAGAAGTCAAACCGTTACCAAAAGAACAAGATCACAAAAACGCTACCTACACCAAAAAACTGACTAAACAAGACGGCTTTATCGAATTTGACCAGCTAAAAAAATCAATCCGCCACGAACAGCTGCCGGTCAGCGATTTGATTCTTTTTAATCTCTTCCGCGGCCTTTATCCCTGGCCGGGAATCTGGACCATTCTGCCTTCAGGTAAACGTTTGAAAATAATCGATATGGAATTAAAACAAGATAGGATAATTGTCAAAAAAGTCCAACTGGAAGGCAAAAAAGAAGTCGATTTCGTCACCTTTAACCAGGCTTACCGGATTTTTTAGATCTTTAGCAACACGCCGACCAAATACGACACTAACGCGGAGGCCATACCGATGGTAGCCATTTCTATGCCTTGTTTGACAAGCTGGCGACCCAAGGTTTGTTTGGCTTTATAGTACCCGACGACAAATAACGTCACCGCCGAGACGACAAAAGAAACGATGATCGCCGTTTTCACTGGTAAAAAGAAAAAGGCAAAAAGAGGTATAAAAGATCCGACAATCGCCGAAACCCCGACGATAAAAGCTGCCGGCAAAGCCTGTTTTCGGTCGACCTCCTCTAGCTTTAGCTCCTGCTCCATCATCACCTTCAACCAAACTTTCTTGTCGGAAGTTATCTTGTCGACGATGTCGTCAAGAATTTTCCCCTTGAATCCATAGGTCTCATATAAAACCTTTATCTCCTCCCGCTCGCCTTGAGGGACGTGATCGATTTCCCAACTCTCCCTTTCGAGCTCGGATTGATAGTAATCGGCTTCGGCCAACTTTGAAGTATAAGCAACCGCACCCATCGAAATTGATTCGGCGAAAGTCGCCGACAAGGCGGCGATGATGACAATTTTTGCCGATAAAGTTGCTACGGCAACGCCGAGCACGACGCCCAAAACATTGACCAAACCATCCTGCCCGCCCAAAATGATCTCGGGCAGATTGAATGACGACAGATGCATCTCCTGATGACGGAAAGAATTGCGTATTGCCGAGGCGGTATGACTTTTTACTATCGCCTTAACGTCGCGCTTCAAAAAACCTTTTCTTGCCTGGTCGACTCGACTCATAATCGAATAAAATGAGATCAAAAAACTATAATAATTCCTTTAATATTTGAGCGAAATATAATTCGCTCAAATGTCTTATATTTGATCTTTTATTATCAACTCTCTAATTTTATCAAACAACTTTTCCATAAAATAAAGATTGTGATGTGTCGCTAAAGTATAACCCAAAATCTCGCGCTGTTTAAACAGATGGTGTAGATATGACTTGGTAAAATTAGTACAGACGTAGCAATTGCAATTAACGTCTAGCTTCTCAAAATTATTTTTATACTCTGTTCTTGTGATATCTATTTTTAAATCTTTATCATTTAAAATTTGAGATTTATTTGTCATTTGTAATTTATTATTTGACATTTTGTATAAAGTTCCCATTCTTGCTAATCTTGTCGGTTCGACACAATCAAAAGTATCGACTCCATATTTGACCAAATCGATGATGTCGTCGATTTGCCCGACGCCAAGCAGGTGGACCGGCCTATCCTTGGGCAGATAGTCGGCCATCCACTTCACCTGATCGCGCATCTCTTTTTTTGATTCACCCACCGAAACTCCGCCGATTGCTATTCCAGGCGTATTTTGGGCAACGACAAATTCGGCTGATTTTTTTCGCAGGTCTTCGAAAGTTGCCCCTTGAATTATCCCATATAAGAATTGGTCACTGGTTACTAGTTGTCCGTTATTAGTTGAGGGCGAAGACAGTAAATTTTTTACGCCTTGGGATTCCCCGCCGAGGCGGGGAGGGTTCCCACTAAGTAAAAAATTTCGCTGTCGAGCCCTAAACTGTACACAACGCTTTAACCATTCGTGTGTCCTGTTCATCGCATCTTCGGCATATTCATGGGTCGCCGGATAGTAAGTGCATTCGTCAAACGCCATATTGATGTCGGCGCCGATTTTTAACTGATATTCCATCGACTTCTCCGGCGTAAACTCGATCAGTTGGCCGTCGTGGAGCGAACGGAATCTTACCCCATCTCCTGATATTTTCACCAATAAGGGCTGCTCTTCGCCCCTCACGTCTGCTTTCCTTTGATTTCTTGCCAGAGAAAACACCTGAAATCCTCCGGAATCGCTCATGGCAAAAATATTCAAGCCGGAATATTTGTGTATACCGCCAACCTTAGCTATAATATCGGCTCCGGGATGTGTCACCAGATGATAAGTGTTAAAACAGGCCGCCTCGATACCGATCTCATTGACTTGTTTCGGAGTCAAGGTCTTGATCGTCCCTTTTGTCGCCGCGGCAATAAATCCGGGAGTCTTTAGCTTACCGTGAACGGTATTAATTTCCCCAATTCTTGCCTTGGATTTTTTTGAGAAATGAGACACACGAAAGAAATCCTTCATAAACAAATATGATAGCACAAAGACCTTCAAACCAAAGTACGATTAGTAAAAAGCTACGATTATATTTGACCCATCTTGTCTTTTGTTCGGTTTATAAACATCCCAACCGGTGTGAGTTAATATGTAGACGGGCGTGTTTTGCTGATGTGTGTTTTGTTCTAAATCGACTGTCCTCATGATGGTGCTGCCCTTTTTATCCCCCAATTCGGCCAGCATAGTTATGTTGGTAATTACTTTTTGTTTGTATGAAAAATTGCCAATATCATCGACCAAAATTCTATTATACTGGTGTCTTTTTTCACCTGGATCATAGTCTAAAGCTTCTACGTCGCTAGCTTTGACAAAAGTTATCTCAATTGTTTCATTTCTATACTTATTTTTTAAGGCTTTTACCATTTCTTCGTCTTCTGTAATAACGGCTACTTTAGCATTTTCACTAAAAAATTCTTTTAAACCTCCTTTTGGCTCGTTTGAAACAACTGGCTTAAATTCATCACCGTGATCAGACATATTTCTTGGTAGATAACTATAAGACCATTCATTTTGGGAATTTTGCCAAGGATTTTTTTGATAAGGAGGTTTATGAACAAATGACCATTTACCATATAATCCGTCGATATCTTCGGCAAAAATATTATGTAGCAACTGGTTTGCTCTATTAATTGCTTCTTTGGAAACTTTTTCTGCCCTTATCATATAAAATAAAATTTTACTAATTATATTAAATATATAGCTTTAATTCAATCTAAAGTATCATCATCGCGTCTCCAAAAGAATAAAATCTGAAGTCATTATCGATAGCAGTTTTGTAAAGGTCAATCAAATGCCTCCTAGCTCCTCTATACTGCAAGAAAGCCTCAACCAGCATCATTAGAGATGATTTTGGCAGATGAAAATTAGTAATCAGACAGTCGACCATCTTAAACTCATAAGGCGGATAAATAAAAAGGTCAGTGTTTCCGACTAAGTTACCGGTCTTAGCCAAGGACTCCAACGTCCTTGTCACCGTCGTGCCGACCGCTACGAGCTTTTTTCCTTCCGACTTCATTATATTAATATAATGAAGTGTTTGTTCATCAACCTCAAAATATTCTTCGTGTAGCCGCTTCGTAGATATATTTCTTTGGGTTAGTGGTGCAAAAGTTCCCAGTCCGACATGAAGAGTGATAAAATAACGATTGATGTCTTTTTTTTCTAATTTCTCAAAAACTCTCCTTGAGAAATGGAGAGAAGCCGTTGGTGCTGCCGAAGATCCTCGTTCTTTTGCAAAAATTGTTTGATATTTTTCCATGAGTTCATCCCTTTTTAGCGGCGTTTTCTTCAAATAAAGTGGTATCGGCATCGAACCGTATTTCTCCAGCAGTTGGAAGAGCTTTTCTTTTGAAAAATCATATCCTAGCTCAAAAATGTGTTCTTCCTGGCTTTTTATCCTGAGCGAAGTCGAAGGATCAAAATATAATTTTTCACCAACGTTAACTTTTCTATCAACCATCGCCTTAACAGTCTGTGTATCGACAGATTCGCTGACCAAAAAAAGAACGATTACCTTGCCACCGGTTTGTTTTTTCATCTCTACCCTGGCTGGTATAACCTTGGTGTTGTTCAAAACAAGAAAACTGTCTTTCGGCAAATATTTATCCAGATTGTAGAATTTGTCGAATACAATCCGATCGGCTGCCGTATCGTAAACAAATAATTTTGATGAATCGCGTGGAGTCGCCGGTTTCAAAGCAATATTATTTTTTGGCAAAAAATAATCATAGCGATCTAAATCCATAATTTTAAATATAAAACAAGAAGCGAGTTAAGAAAAGGTTTCCTAACCCGCTTCGATGTTTAATATACTTTACGACTCATTTATAGTAGCTTCTGACCTGGAACAGTAAATATAAGGACAATAACGTTCCAATCACTAAGCCACCTAGATTAAAATTGACGACGTTTTGGACGGCGCCCACTAACGTGCCCCAGTACATATATCTCCATCCCTGGGCTTTTCGGCCGAACAGTCCTGTGATCGCCAAAGCTTCAAGGATTACCATCACTCCCAAAAATGCTACGCTCAGTAAGTAGCTTATGCCTGAAAACGGATGGCCGGACATGACGCCGCCGATCGTCCCCAAAGGAACGACAAAGGCACCAAGTCCCAAAAGAGCCAGAAAAGCCGGGACTCCGATGACAACGGCAATAATGGCTAAATAAGGAGCTAATTTTACAAGGACTTCTCGCCATTTTTCAGGCAGCTGTGGCGCTTTTTTCCCCAAATATAATTCTAAAGTAGACTCGAGACCAGACATGCTTGATTTAAAATCAGTACTTTTTGTGTCTGATTTTGCCATAAATGTTTATAAAAAATTTATAATAACAAACCACCTAGCAGTATTATCCCAGGTACTATAAAAAAAGGCAAGGCTGGTTTTCCGGAAACAGGAGGTGCCGGTGTCGCTGTATTTTGGGGAACAGACGTTGGTGTTGCCGAAGGAGGAGGGGTACCTGTAACCGTTGGCGTCGGCGTCGCTGTCGGACCCGGCGTTCCAGTTGGCGTCGGCGTCGGCGTAGTCGTCGGCGCTTCGGTCGGAGTCAACTGTTCGGTTGGTGTCGGTTGTTCGGTCGGAGTGAGAATGACTCCTGTTGGCGTTGGGGTTGGTGTTTCCGTTGGTGTAGGACCACCTCCACCACCGCCACCGCCTGAATTGCACTGTTGAGGATAATAAGTTTGACAAAGGCTGTTGTTGCTGGAACAAAAGTAAGTCCCATTATTAGCCCCACCGCTTGTTTTACAATCACACAAAGCTAAGCAGTTATTGCAGTGGTCAAATTGGCCGCTCTCGGTCGTTCCGGCGGGACAACTGCCTGTAGTACCTCCACCGCCGCCCGGATAACCGCACAAGTTACTCGATTCTCCACATGATTGGGAACCGGAAAACCATTTACAGGAAAAACTTTGGCCATCAGATTTTGGAGGCGAACAGGCAGCGTTACAATCTTTGGCTTTATCGTAAGACTTACATCCCTGAGCTCCAGCCTGTTGTTGAGTCGTAATTAATGTCTTATTGTAGTAAACCACTCCTATCAAAGCAATCAAAACCACCAGAAATAAATTGCCAATCACTAATAGGGAATTAGCTTTTCTTTTTTTTTGAGGAGATTTTAGCGGAGTAAAATTATCAATCATATTAAATAATATTCATTTATAAGAATAACATATTTATACGCTTTTTTATTTTTGTAAATAAAATTAATTATAATAGAAGCCCTAATGAAATTACTGCCGTAGGAACAATAAAAGCCAACCAGGGCACTCTACCCGTTACTGGCAGTGTCGGCGCCGTAGTTATGGTTGTTTTTGCCAAGATTATTTCCGTCGGCGTCGCTGAAGGCCCAGGAGTCCCCGTTGCCGTCGGACCAGGCGTGTTGGTCGGTTGACCAGGAGGGGTAGTTGGTGTTATTGTGGGAGTTAATGTCGGGGCAATTGTTCCGGTTGGTGTTGGCGTATTGGTGACGATTGTCGTCGGCGTCGGAGTTGGGGTACTGGCTGGTTGAGTTGGGGTTGGCGTACTCGCCGGAGCAGTTGGCGTCGGTATTGGCGTATCAGTTGGGCTAGTGATATTAGAGGCAATCGTCTTTGTTTTACTTTTTGTCGCAGTACAATTGGCGCTTCCTAAAGATCCATTAGCACACGTTGTCCAATGCATATAATTGACTCCGCCGACCCCTCCATAAACGCACGTTTGGCTTCCGGCGGTTGCCCCTGCCTGACTACATGAAGAACCTGCTTTATGGGGAGCGATATAACCATTTTGGAAAGCTGGCTTGCTGGCTCTTGGTACCGAGGAAATCAAATTACTTTGCAAATAATATCCAACATAAGAAACAGTTATTAAAAGGAAAAAAATTCCCGTCAATAAAAATATGTTTTTAAGTTTAGTTTTATTATCATTTTTATTCGGGATTGTAACGGGAGTGAAATAATCCATACTTATATAAATAATATCAGAGTTATCTTATAAGCTCAACGAATCGGAACTGGAGACCATCGGAAGATTTAACTTCTTGAATACTAGCATTTTTAAAATCAGAATAATCTGGAAAAAAAGCATCGGCATTTGGAATTTTAATATCGACTAAAGTCAAATACAGTTTGTCTGCATATTTTATCCCTTCCTGATAAATGCTTGCCCCTCCTATCAAAAAAATTTCTCCGCTGTCTATCTTTTTACCTTTTTCTATCGCTTCTCTAACAGATCCTGCGCTGATAAACTGACTGCTTTGAGTCTCGACGACGTTTGTTAATTTTGGCTTATACTCATTGTCCCTTGTTACGATGATATAGGTACGTTTTGGAAACGGACGTTGACTTTTCTGATAGTAAATCACCAAGGATTCGAAAGTTTTCCTGCCGACTATGACGATTTTACCCGTTGTCAGGTGTTTAAAACGAAGCAAATCTTCCCTGATGTGCCAAGGAATCCTGTTTTTTACTCCAAGTTCTCTATTTTTCCCAATTGCAGCAATGATTGATATCATGATTATTTGCCGTACAACCTCGGAGGTTGTACACGGCTCGTCAGAAACCTCCGACTACCGTCACCTCGCCTTTAATGGGCGGATAAGGATTATAGTTTTCGACTGTGATGTCTTCAAATTTAAAATCGTCGATGTCTTTTATTTTTTTATTCAATTTCAACGTCGGAAACTGCCTTGGCGCCCTTGTCAGCTGTTCTTTGATCTGGTCAAAATGATTTGAATAGATGTGGACATCGCCGTAGGTATGGACAAAGTCTCCTGGCTCCAGATTAGTCACCTGGGCAACCATCACCAAAAGTAGAGAATAAGAAGCGATGTTGAAAGGAACGCCCAAAAAAATATCGGCTGACCTTTGGTAAAGCTGAAGATTTAATTTCTTACCGATCACGTTGAAATGGAACATGGTGTGACAAGGAGGCAATACGACCGACTGCTCCCGGCTCGGCGCCATTTCGTAGATGTAGGCCGGATTCCAAGCGGAAACGATCAAATGTTTTCTAAAACGCTGTTTTGGATCTTTTAATTTTTTAATAACCCAACCTAGTTGGTCAATGGTGCGGGCTTTGCCCGCCGAAGCCTCGGCGGAGGCGGGCCAACGCCGCCATTGCACGCCATAAACTGGCCCTAATTCTCCATATTTTTTAGCAAACTTTCCATCAGTTCTAACCTTTTCTACGTATTCATCTTGAGTTAATAAACTTTTCACTTTTAATTTTTCACTTTTAACTTTGTATTGCTTGTATCCCCATTCGTCCCAAATATGGACGTTATTGTCAACCAAGTATTTGATATTTGAGTCGCCTTTCAAAAACCAGATTAACTCATGGGTAATGCCGCGCATGAAGACTTTTTTCGTCGTCAAAAGCGGAAATCCCTGTGACAAGTCAAACCTGATCTGTCTGCCAAAAACGGTCTTTATCTTAACTCCTGGATTGCCCCAAACTGGCTTATCCTCACCGTTTTTCATGATGTCCTTTAGTAAGTCAAGATACTGATATTCTGGATGATATTTCATTGACAAAGTGAGATATAAAATTTTTCTCGACTTGAAATTTCGTCCTTACTAAATGATTAAAGAAATTTCACTGAGATAAAAAATTTATATATCGAACTTTAAACAGTGAATATTTTCTAACTTTTTTTCATTTTTAGCAAGCGGTAAATTTCTCCCAACAAATATAAGGATCCGGTAATAACCACGATCCCTTTTGACTCATCAAAAACCGTCGTCAAGCCCTTTTTAGGATCGGTAATAGTTTTATAGTCTTTAAATCCTATTACTTCCAATTGTTTACCTATAGTTTCTGGCTTTTCCGACAGTTGGATCAAATCTTGGTTATCGGTAAAAAAACTAGTGATCGTAATTTTAGACGCCAAAGGCACAAGGTAACGAAGCATGCTTTGATAATCTTTGCCTTTTTTAAAGGACAGCAGAAAATGAAATTTCTGCCCAGGAAACTGCTTTATCAATGCTTTTGAAAAGGCTTCCATCTTAGGTTGATTATGAGCTCCATCTAAGACAACTGTTTTTCCATTGATATCTTTTATGTCAAACCTTCCTATGAATTTAGCCTGCCGGAATACTCTTTTTATCTTATCCCTATCCAAAAGAAAACCGTCTCTTTTTGACAACTCTTTGACGGCAGTAAAGGCTAGGGAAGCATTATCCCTTTGGTAATCCCCTATTAGATTGACGAAAAAATCAAACCTCTCCCCCGCAAAAATTAACTTTGAATTATTGTTTTTCGCCACCTGTTTTATAACTTTTATTGCTTCGTTTTCCTGGGTGGTTGAAACCGCCAAATTATTTTTTTGGATTATCATTGCTTTTTGGAATGCGATTTCTTCTAGAGTCCTACCCAGTATTTCCATGTGGTCAAAGCCTATCTTGCTGATGACGCAAGTTTTATCCTTTCTGTCGACGACGTTGGTAGCATCATATAAACCTCCCAAACCTGTTTCGATAACCGCGTAGTCAACCTTTTCCTTTTCAAAAATGTAAAACGCCAACCCGACCAAAACTTCGAAATAACTAAGTTTTCCGAATTCTGAATCTTCGACTGTATTGATGGACGGAATCACTTTATTTAAATAAAGTACGAATTTTTCTTTGGGGATAATCTTGTTATTGATCTGGAATCTTTCCCGCACATCGGTCAGATGCGGCGAGAGGTGCAAACCGACTTGAAATCCATGAGCGGCCATGAGCGAGCTTATAAAATAGCACGTCGATCCCTTGCCGGCCGTTCCTGCGACATGGATCACTTTTAATTTATTCTGCGGTGAACCTAAGAGGGACAAAAAATAGCGCATCTTTTCCAGTCCCCTGGCACCCTGAAATATCTGGCGTGATCCTTGACGAACGTGAGAATTAAGGTATTGTTCTGCTTGATGAAAATTATTTATCATGAAGGCAAAAAAGCGAAGATGTCAAATTTTTTGCGACTTGGGAGGTGCGCAATCCCGCCTTGGCGGGATGAGCACGCCCACGGAGCTAAAAAATTTCGACATCAAGCTTTAAAAATATATTAAATTTGCTTTTCGCGCTTTTTAGTAGTCACCCTCCCCCCCTGCCATTGTCCTTTATACTGCGTTCCCCCGCCTTTAACTTCAAAAAATTGCGCGTGAGCAAACCGGCAACCCAACTCCATTACAATAGGAATATTTCCCGCATTATGTGCGGCAAATGTGACTTTACCATGATATCCTGGAGCGACGTTTCCAGTCCTGATGATTAACCCTGAACGAAAGGTTGTTGTCCTGGGTTTAAAGTTCACCGTCAAATTTAGAGGGATGTTGAAGGTTTCGATCGAAGACATGAGAACAAACTCTCCTGGCTTGATCCGATACGAAGTCAATCTTTTAGCATCATATTTTGCAACCGTCTTGATGTTTGGAGTCTCGCGGTGTGTCACTCCAAGAAATGCTTTTCCGCCGTCAAGCTTATGAACCTCGCCCAGCCTGATATCAAACCCTGCTCCTTCCGGAGTCGTCAACTCGCGCTGATCGAGATTATCAACTAATTTTATAGTCTTGACTAGCTTTAAAAGCTCCTTTGGTCCCAGGATCATATTGGTAAATTCTAAATTATTAAAAAATAATTTACAAGAAAATTAATACTTGATTATGCTTTAATATACTGACCGAACTTGACTGGAACAACTTCGACTGTTAATTCGGTTTCATTACCTAGACCAAAGTAATGATCGGCCTTAAGTGAGATATTGTCTAAAAAGTTATAGATAGAAAATTTTATCATTGTAAATAGATTGACGTTTCTTTTATAAATCAGCCTCTTATTAATAGCGTGGACTAGCCAATGTTCTGCGCCGATGTCAAGATTTATCTGGTGATGTGCTGCTAAATTTTCTAATATTTTTTCGACATCTGGTTCTTCCATAAAGCCGAAATTGACTTTGATGGAAAAAATGCTTCCTCTCATGTCGTCTTCAAAAAATTTGATGATATTATATCTTTCTTCATGAAGATGAGGATTTTCATGGTCAATATGGATATTCAAGATCACAACGTCTTTAGGCAACTCTTTGTAGCGATCATAAAAAATCTGTAAGATAACTGGAATTCTGTCATTAACTCCCTTGATAAAACGGGTACTCAAAAATATGCTCGATCTGGCAATCGTATTGATTTCCGTCATTGTGGTCTTAAGTTTTATTAAATTATAGACTGTCATGCCTTTTTTAACCATTGACTGCTGAATCTTTTCTTTTACCTGGGTGCCCCAGTTCCAAATGAGCATGATTACGAGGATGATGATGGCAATCGATAATGGTATATACCCTCCCTGAAAAATCTTTAAACTGTTAGCCGATAAGAACAATGCTTCCAATAATCCCAAAGACCCAAAGAGAACAATGGATTTGATCTTGTTCCACTTCCAGTAAAGTCTTGATATAAAATACATGCCCACGGTTGTCATGAGCATTACACCAGAAACGGCTAGACCATATGCCCCTGCCAAACTGGCACTAGTTTTAAATACCAAGACCAGTATAACCGTACCAATATATAGTAGCCAATTAACAATTGATAAATAAATTTGACCATGATGGTCTTTATTAGTATGACTTACTCTCATGAAAGGGAAAAGATCAAAAGCCATGGCTTGAGTCGTTAATGAATAGGCTCCGGAAATGAGTGCTTGAGACGCAATGATTGTTGCTGCTGTTGCCACGATCACCATCGGAATTAAAAATGGCCCTGGAACGAGGCTATAAAAAATGTTACCAAAAATTACTTTGTTTCCCGACAAAAGATAAGCCCCTTGACCTAAATAGTTTAACATCAAAGCCGGATAAACCAAAGCAAACCAAGAAAATCTGATAGGACGTTTGCCAAAATGACCCAAATCGGCATACATCGCCTCACCCCCGGTGACGGCGAGCATGACACTTCCCAAAACCAAAAAATCGGTCAAAACGGTATGACTTTGTAGAAATGCCACGGCAAAATAAGGATTGGCAGCTACCAAAACGGCCGGATGTTTTACTATTTGTAAAGCCCCAAATCCGGCAATAGACATAAACCAGACAATGATCACCGGTCCAAACACGCTACCAATCTTGCTTGTCCCACGGCTTTGGACAGCAAACAAACCAGTCAATATTAATATTGTGATCGGAATAATGTAAGGTTGAAAAGCTGCTGTTGCAACTCTAAGTCCTTCAACCGCAGATATGACACTGATTGCCGGAGTGATGATACCGTCCCCGTATAAAAGTCCTGCTGCAAAAATAAGTAAAGTGATGATGAGTATTCGGGCTGCAAATTTTTTTTTGGCTAAGAGTCCATACAGGGCGAAAACTCCGCCTTCACCATCGTTATCAGCCCGAAGAACGAAGATAATGTATTTAAAAGAAATTATAATCGTCAGTGACCACAACACCAAACTGATACCGCCTAGTATGTTTAAGCTGCTTCTAACTAGATTAGCATGGCCAAAAAATATTTCATTAATCGTATATAAAGGAGAGGTCCCTATATCACCGTAAACGACTCCCAAAGCACCTAACGCCATTTGCCATAGATTTCCCATATTTTAAGCAGAAAAATATACCAATAGATACAAAAACTGTCAAGAAGAAATATTAAACATTTCCTTGTTCTTTGATCTGAAAGCTGCCATTATCGGCAAAAACTATGCCATAAATCGGAAGGCCTTTGGCTAATCTTTTTGCTGTTTCCATCAAGTGTTGTTCGCTGATATCGGATAAAGCCTCATATAGATATTCTTCGTCTTCTCCGTGACTGAATCCAATCGCCTTGCTTTTGATTAATTCTTTAGCCAAAATGCGGTGCTTTTCGTTGGTAAAAGTCTGTTGGTAGACAAAAGCTTCTGCGAATCTTTGACCCATTTCCGTATCTAAATTGCCTTGATTAAAAACGCCCCAGTTGCCATTCACCAACAAAACCGCCCCTTCTAAATGATCGCCCTCAAGCACAATTTCTTGTCCACCTTGTTTCTTGATCTTGGCGAGTTCTTTTTTCATGAAATCAACGTCTTTTTCCTCAAGGTGGAATGCTTTAGGGTCTAAATTTATCTGTTTGAAATGCCCGCAACCGCCGGCGATAGCTTTTTCATCGGCGTGATGGTCGGTATGAAACCTGAACTCTTTGACTCCGCCGACTACTTTTATTAAAGCGCTTAGTGCTTTTTGCGGATCGACCGAAAATCCGTATGAGTTACCGGCTGCCAAAATCATCGCCAGCTCGCCTAGATCGCCACCCGGAAACGCCTGGGGTGCCAAATCATTGTCGTTTTTGTAACGTCCGTCAATACAGCGGCTGAAAAACTTTTCTTTCCGATTGACTTCGTATTGATTGTCCGTCACAAACTTTTGCACGTCGGTTAGAGAAAGGATGCTTCTGTTCATAGAAAACCATTATACAAAAAAAACGCTTTATTTTGAACTCATCCTTCCAAATCTTTGCCGTGGCCCAGCTCTTCCATCTCCCCCAGTCTCCTTCCGGCAAAAAGCATCGACGCGTTTACTAAAGCGAGACCGGTCAAGGCAATCGCTTTGGTCGAGACCGGTAATAAAGAGTTTAGTGTTTCAAAAATGGCAATCGGGTTGGCAGCCACTAACATCGATTCTATAATATCTGGCAGATTTGATGGTTCAGATTCGACCCAATGGCCTTCTTCGTCTTTGTTGGATACTGGCGCATCATGATCAGGCTTAAGCCCCCTGAATAAATAATCAACAAACCCACTTGCTCCTGAAACAGCCATCTTCGTCAAAAGACCTTTCGTATTCATCGGATCGGTTGGAATCGAACTCAATACAAAAGCAACTAGTCCTGATTTCCAAGCTACATTGATCATGTCGCCTCTCAGTTGTCTCATGTGCGCCCCAAATCCTGTTTCGCGTCTGGTCATATTTTATTTTTTAATTTTTAACTCACGATCAAGAAACGGTTTTTTCAATAAGGGCGTGGCGTTTTTGATTAAGATATAATAGAGCGGGTCCAGTTCTACCCTTCCTTTTTTTATTTCCTGCCTCAATGAAGTCGTATCGATCGGAAAACCAGCCCTGATAAGATCGACGACGGTTTTTTTTAATTGTTCTGGTTCAGGCAAACTTTCCCTAACTGCCGCAACATTTTCTTGACCTATTCTTTGCCTCATTTCTTCAAGCAAATTTGCCCAACTCTCCCAGACAGCCTGGACGCCGTCGTATTTGGTTTTGACATGGATCTGCGTACTCCCATAACCGTCCCAAAACATGCTCTTCCTATTTTTTCCCTCCAATAGAAGTCGCAGTAAGTAGGTTTCCGTCAATGCATCTGGCTTTGAAAAATATGGGGTTTTTTCCGCTAGAGCTTGCAGTCTCCACAGTTTTATCGGATCGACGCTACCTTCGACATAACTAATGCCGTATACGGGAATCGTCTTTTCCGGACCCGGTGGGTGGGGCAACTGACCTGTCGAATAATCATAAGTTTCAACTTGATACGAAGAATCCGAAACTATTCCCGTATCGGATGAGAAAACTTTTAATCCGTAAAAAGACTGGTTAAGCTGGTTGGGATGCCGTACTCCGTCATCAAGATCCCAATATTCTATTAACGGTGAATCATCCGAATCATAGTATTCTCCGGGAGCAAAAACATGGAATCTTTGGTGTATGGCCTCGCTTTTCAAATCCATATCGACCTGTTTCGGTTGATTTTTGGCTTCATCGGCTCGGACCCAGTACAGAAAACCTGGTTTAGTAACGGTTCTGTCAGGAAACACCGCTAACCTTTTTTTGAACTCGCTTTTCGAGTTTATTTCCTCCAGATGTCTTTGTCCTAAGGCTTCAAGTTGATTAGTCATATTTTTTATAAACTTGTAATTAATTCCAAAATGTCCAAACTATCAAAACCGTCAAACCCACAAAAAACAAAAAAACCCCAAAAGCGTCTACCATATTCAATGTCCTTTACTCATTTCAGAATGTTTAAGCACTGCTGACAAACTGACTCTGCCACCAGATAACAAACCGATTAAGGGACTTAAAACGCCGTTCACATAAATGTACCCGGCGACTTCGTTTGGTAAAGCGTTAAGATCGGCTAATGTAAGCTTGTGGGCCTTGAACTTCAACAAGTAGGTCAATGGGCTGGTAAATCCCTCTGCCCCACAACCATCCCAATGATCCATCATCTCTATTTTTATCCTTCGGCTTTTATATTCCGGATTTGACGCTATTTTTATAACTTCTCCCAGTAGATTAGCGTGGGAATAAATCTCAGTCAAAATATTTCCTCCTAAGAAATACCCTGTGGCAAAATCACCCAAAATATTGTTAGGTAAAAATCCCTGTACGAGCATCGCCTTAGCTAATCCGACGAATTCCGATCCCATCGGGCCGAATGAGCCGGCGACTGCTCCGCCGCTCTTATTGATTCTTCTTTTGTCAACACATGGTACTTGGAAAGTCAACGTCCCGTCAGCATCTTCTCTCATCGGTTGATAATCTCCTCCTTCTGTTTTCCCTTGTAAATTCTTTAGTGTTGAACCGATCAAAACCGCGTTTTTTAAGATTCCCGTCGCCAATCCAGTTACAAAAGATCCGCCGTGTTTTGAAGCTTCTAAGACACTGCCAAAAGTTGCTTTTATGTAATCGGTTGATCCTAGATAATTAAGACCTAAAACCGCTGCTGTCGGCAAAGCAGCTGCTTTGCTAAAATTCCAAACATTTTCGCCAAAAGTCTTTAACCTATTAACTTCTATTTGTCTCGTCATAGTCATGATAACTATTAACGATCCGTATTATAGGTCTAACCGGAGTTTCCAGCTTGACACGAAAATGACAGGATCATGACAAAATAGTTGAGATAATTAATAAAAGATGGTATAATCCTGACAATAAAGTCACTTATGAAAAAGACCGTCAATTCACTGACGCAGGAGACCTTGGAAAATGACGCCCATCGTTGGCTCAACATCATCCGCTATCATGAATCAGGAACGATAATTCAGATCCAAAACGACGCGGTTTATCGCGTCCATCAGCTTCTGGGAGACAAGAAACTCCTCAAAAAAATCCTGGGAAAATATTATAGGAAGTATTTGCTAGGCTATATTTCTTTGAGTGAAGATAATTTAATAGACGCAATAAATAAAAAAATCCAAAAATGGAGCCAAGGCAAAGATCTGGAAGATTCCTTAAAAAAAATAGAATCTAAAGGACTCGATGTCGGTTTATTCGTCGACTACGCCACCAACATCATTACCAATAAATCGGAACAGAAACAGTTGTTTGAACTGGAAACGATCCTGAGAAAGTTCAAAAACTTTTCCGTCATCATCTTTTCCGAAGTTGATATTACTGAGGCTGGCTTCAATCAATTAGTCAACCAATGCTCATCACTTTTCACTCACATTATTAAATATCCTCTTTATAGCGAAAAAGACTCGCTTCAATTCACCAGTTACAACGAAAGCCTCTGGAAATTCAAGTTTCCGGAAAAAACCAAACAAGCCGTCGTTAAAAGCTGCGGCGGCTATCTGTGGCTGATCAGGCAGGCTTTGAGACTGTTGAGAGACGAAAAAGACCTGACTCTTGAACAAGTCTTTAGCCACGAACTGATGCTCAGGAAGTTGGATGTCGTCTGGAGCAAGCTGACCGAACCGGAAAAAGATGTTTTGAGGAAAATTAACAACAAATATCTTGACGAAGACAGCAAAAATTCCCAAACATACTCTTATCTGAAAACAATTAAAATGATCGTCAACGATTCCTTAGGAATCCCAATCTTGAAATACGTAATCGAAAAGGAGAAAAGAACCAACCAGTTGATCGTCAAGGACGGCGACGTATTCTTGGATAAAGAAAACGTCTCTTATCAGTTGACGAAAAGCGAGACAAGGATAATCAAAGTCTTGATCGACAACAAAACCAAGCTCGTCACCAGAAACCAGATTGCCCAAAAAATCTGGGGCGTCAACTGGGAAGACCATTATTCCGACTGGGCGATCGATCGACTAATTCACCGTTTACGACTGAAACTCAAAAAAATCGGCTTCGACGAAAGTCTGATAAAAACCTACAAATCAAGGGGGATCATGCTTGGTTGACAACGGATGCTGCTGGGATTTCCGAAACCGACTGCTGGAAATTCAAGTCGGAATACTGACAGTGTCTGGTCTCGACGATGTAGGCTTCTTGCTTGTCCAGTAACTCGACGGCAAACCGCTCCTGACCGGTCAGGTCGGCCGCCGTAAAAACCCTGCCCATATCTTCGACATTACCTTCAATGATGAGAACATCTTCTTCATAACGGGAATTGGGAAGAAAAGTGTTCGCGGTGATGACGACTCCGTTTTTGACAGAAAACCTGTCTCCAAGAAAAGCTTTGACTTCACCCAATGGCATTTTTTTGTCTTTATTATAACCCTCGTTCAACCCTAAAACGATCCTAAACCGGGTCTCTTTGGTCGGTTTGTCCTCGACCGGCTCGCCTAATTTCATTTCCTCGACAATATCTGAAGCTGCCATCCGATAATCTTCGACCGATCCGATGTTATATTTCAAGGTTCTGGGATATCTGGTCATGTGATAAACAAAACTGGCGCCTCTTTCATAGAACCGGTATCCAAATATCGGCCGACTCAATTTGGTGGATTCTCTTACCAAATGTTGTCTTAAATTCTGTCCATCAATGACATTGACGTCCAGATTGGTTCCCCAAGATTTCTCCCGAGGCAGCTCCCTAAATATTGGCATCTTTAAAAGCTCCGAAATCAACTCCAAATCAGTCCTGCCTTCTTTAAAAAAACCAGGAATCCTGTCGTCTTTCCTGATCAATTCAATTACCCTGGAAAAATTCTGGTCAACCATCCTTTTTAAATTATCGCCTTCTATTTTACCGGCTTTGCCTTTTTTGATTCCTTCTTTTTTAGCCTGATTCAATATTTTGACAAAAGAAGGGTAACGATAACGGTTTCTAATTTTATCGGCAATACTTACAATCGCTTTAAAAATCTCCGGATCTTGTCCTAATACTAAATGTTTTGCAAACCCTGTTTCTTCCAAAAAGCTTATAAACCTAGGAAAATCAGTCAACCATCCCAATAAAAGACCTGTCTGCATCTCTTCCAGATTTTCCTGTTTTACCGACTCTGGCTTGAATTTTGGAGAAAGATTTCTAAATATATATGAATAATCGCTGCCGATAAAATCAGTCCGATCAAAATTCTTATCGGCAATATTCAGGGAATTGAGCAAGCCGTCCCTCAACGAACGACCGACCAAAGTGGCAATAAGACTGTGGTCAAATTCTGTTTTTCCAGTCACCATATCTTCCAAAATATTTCCAAAAGGAATATCGGGCAGGGTCAAGGCTTCTGCAAAAGCCGAATCTAGCTTGGCAACAAATCCTGTCTCTTTCAGCTTTTTCCAGTCGCTCGGTTCAAGCCATGTTGGTGGAAATTTTTTAATACCGTTGACCAAAAACACCCCTGACGATCTGAGTTGGCTTAAAAGACTTGCGCCTGGCCCGGTTCGCGAATCCTCGTCAATAGTTGTTTCGTCGGCGGTCGAAGGCATGAATTCCATGGCTGCGACCCTATAATTGAAAGTCTTGCCTGTTTTTTCATCAATTATGTCGGTATAGTAGACAATATCCCTATAAGGAATAGCTTCTTTCTGCTTTATGTTTCCTTCTGAATAAGCACAAATAAGCTGACCGGTCTTTAATTTAAACCCCGCCGGTAAACTAATATCATTATTAGTCAATTTACCGACGACGTATTTTTCTTTTTCATCACCTTCTAAATTGCCTATGGATTTTATGCCTCTACCTAAAGCTTTTCTTAATATCCCCCTTTGGAAAAACTCCTCAAAAACCTCCTGGTAAACATCAGTCGGAAACACGGCAAAATCAAGATCCGGACCCTGATGGATTTTGATTAGTTGTTTTAATAATTTTTCATCCTGTAAATTGTCAATCGGTAAGGCGTCAATTAAATCTCGGCCAAATGTGCTTGTCTCCACGCCGTTTTGCCTATTCATCATGATCGACCCGACCGAACCTTTGGCCATAAGGAAACGAAGAAAAGTCAAATCCTCCCACCATCGTTGTAAAAATGATTGCCCTTCAAACGGCGTTCCACTCGTATCGGCTACCTTTTTTATCTGATCATAAACCTGCCGATAGATTGGGTCATCTCTTTTGACTCCATTACTATCTTTTGGAGCCACCCATTCGTCCAGCCAAATCAAAAGATTCTGGTGGACTTCGGTCAGCTTTTTTCTCAATGGAGAATCCTCTTTTAAGTTGCCTAACCCAATATTGACAAATGAAGGCAAATCCTGAGAGACGTGGTGCACTAAGGCGATTTTTTCGCTATCGACTCCGAACAATTGACTCATATGCCTGGCGCTAAACCGCTCATCAACTTCTACCCCGCCCCATTCTTTTGGTCGCCTTAAAAGATTCAAGGGCGAATAGTTCCGCCTTATTTTAGATTTTTCTTGCCGGGGAGGTAAATATTCTGGTTCGCCTAAGTGATGCTGCTGTCTGTGAACCAACTCTCTTTTGTCGGTTGCCATCTTACTTTCATTTTAGCTAAAAATGATAAAATTAGCTCATGAGTAAAGTCTATGTCTTTGACCCGACCGCATCTGATAAGCTGAGCTTTGTCCGTGGCGTCGGCCGATACCTGCAAATCCTCAAAGAAAACTTCCCCGACTGGACGTTTACCGATAAACTCGTTAACCCGTTAACCCATAACTCTCAAACAATCTTGATCAATCCCTTTTTCAACTTTCTCCAAAAACCAGTGACGATGAGACGAGTTGCCAAAAAACAGATCGCCGTCATCCACGATCTCATTCCCCTTAAATATCCCCGTCACTTTCCGGCCGGGTTCAGGGGAAATCTCAACATTCTTTTCAATCGATTCGCCCTACAAAACTACGATTTGGTCGTCACCGATTCCGAAACCAGCAAAAAAAATATTATTGATATTTTGGGGCTTCCTGAAAGTAAAATTAAAGTTATCTATCCCTGTTTGCCAAAATCCTTTTTGAAAATTGAAAAAGGAAAATTTAATAAAAATGGTAAATTGAAAATTGAAAATTTTTGTCTTTATGTTGGCGATGCTACCTGGAATAAAAACCTGATAAACCTTGTCAAAGCAATAAAAATCATCAATGTCACCTGTATTTTCGCCGGAAAGGTTTTTGAAAAACTGTCCGGTGATTTTTCAAATGCCTGGCAGAAAGATTTGAATCTATTCATTAGTGAAACCAAAGACGACAAGCGCTTTGTTTTTGCCGGATTTGTCTCTGATAATCAACTGATCAAACTTTATCAACAAGCTAGACTAAACGTCATGCCATCAAGGGATGAAGGATTCGGTTTTTCTTTCCTTGAGGCCGGCAATTTTGGCTGTCCTTCTGTTTCATCGGATACTCCTGTATTTAACGAAGTCTCCCAGGGAAATTCCCTGTTTTTTGACCCGGAAAATCCCAATGACATCGCCGACAAAATCGGTGAAATATATTTCAATAAAGAACTAAGGAATTCTTTCGGTCAGAAAGCAAAAAAAAGAAGTGAATTTTTCTCTGAAAAAAAGTTTCAAAAAGATTTTTTAAATCTTATTTAACGAAAGTCATTCCGGCGGAGGCCGGAATCTAGTCAAAAATGTCCATTTTATGTCTGGACCCCGACCTTCGTCGGGGTGACAAAGTATTTTTTTGAGAAGACATATTCGATCTTATATTTGGAAAAGCTTTCTTGCATTTTCCGTTGTTTTTTCTTTAATCTCTTTTACCGGAATTTCCTTTAACTTGGCAATAAACTCGCCAATAAAAGGGATATTTTTCGGCTCGTTGGGAAATTTTTGATAAGGCGACAGGAAGGGTGAATCCGTCTCCAAAACCAGCATGTCCATTGGTACTTTTTTGATGAATTCCTGCTTTTGTCCCCAATAAACAACGTCGCCGTCGACGCCGATAAACATACCATGAGCTTTGGCAAACTCCAGAAGATCAATGTCTGGCTCGCAACAATGGAAAACCGCCCTAATGTTATCATTATTACTTTTGTCATCCCGACGAAAGTCGGGATCCAGTTTATTAATGTTCATTTTTATTTCTGGATTCCGGCCTTCGCCGGAATGACCAAATAAGGTTTTACTTAATATGTCTAATACTTCTTTTTTTGCCTCCCGATTGTGGATTACTAAAGCTTTGTTATGCTTTATCGCCAATTCTATCTGTTTCTCAAAAAACTCCTTTTGTAGCCCGACAAACTCCTCGTCGACTTTATAATCCTTATGGCGGGTCTTCTCGTAATTATGACGGTCGATTCCAACTTCGCCGATAGCGACCACTTTTGGGTTTTTTAAAAATTCGGAAAGTGAAAACAATAATTCAACGGGTGTCGAGGAGAAGGGGTCCCCACGAAGCGTAGTGATTTTTCCAGCCTGCCGCTGGTCGCGAGCATCGGAGGGGAATGTCTCCGAGACAGGCCCCGCAACTTTAGAATAGATTTCAAAAACATGATGAGGATGAATACCTACAGCCGCATAGATTCCTTTGTTTTTTGAAGCGATTTCGACGGCTTTTTTAGACGTTTCAATATCCGTTCCCGGCACGACAATACTTTTCACTCCGGCTTCGTTTGCACTCTTGACGACCTCCTCAACTTTTCCGTCAAAAGACTGGAAGTTCAAATGACAATGAGTATCGATGAGCATAAATAAACAAATCTGCAAATCTACAAATATTACAAATTTACTTGTTTATTTGCTTATTTGTAGTATTTGATTATTAAGTATATAATTTTAGCATGACGATATTTATCGGTGCCGACCACCGGGGTTTTGAATTGAAAAACGCCATCATCGAATATCTCCATGAAAAGAATATCCGTATCGAAGATTTGGGCCCTTACGAGCTGGCGCCGTTGGATGACGCAATCGATTATTCCCAAAAAGTCGCCCAAGCCGTTCTGCAGAATCCCGATAATCACCTCGGTATTGTCATCTGCGGTTCAGGTTGCGCCGTGTCTATGGCAGCCAACCGCTTCAAAGGTATTAGGGCCGGCGTGGCGATGAATCCCCACCAATCAGCCCACCTGAGAGAAAACGACCACGTCAACGTTCTGGCTTTGGCTTCGGATTACACGCCGATCGAAGACGCCCAAAAAATCGTCGATGCTTTCTTCAATGCCCAACCGAAGATGGACGAAAAATACCTCCGTCGGGTAAAAAAGCTCGACCAATAAGTATTTCGTAAAAATTTTATTGCCTTTATGCTCCATTAACATATTTTTGTTGGTTTTAATCTATAGACAGTTTTTTACATTTTATTTACAGTTTATTTTCAGTATGCGCGGCAATTTTTTCTATAACCGTCTCGGACAGTGTATCGTCAAAATCAGGGAGCGAAAACAGCTTTCCCAGGAACAAGTGGCCTTCCGCTGCGACGTTGACCGGACTTATATTTCCCGCATCGAAAAAGGCCACGCCAATCCGACTATCAAAATCCTCCAGAAATTGGCCAGTGCCCTTCAGGTGAAACTCCATACTCTGTTGAAAAACCTTTGTTTATTGCTTGTTACTTTTTCTATATGGGGCCAGCTGATTGAAATCTTGGAGCAGATGACTTAAAATGGTTAAATGGTTTTGAAAATCTACACCGACGGGGGTTCAAAAGGCAATCCGGGACCCGCCTCGATAGGAATTGTTTTTTATTTAGGTAATCAGACAATTTTTAGACACAAAGAAAGCATCGGTATCGCCACCAACAACGATGCGGAATACACTGCTTTGATAAGAGCTCTTGAAAATATTAAGTCTCAAATCAAAAATCTCAAAACCCCATCACCAATCTCAAAACTAGAGTTCTATAGCGATTCGCGACTGATGGTTAACCAAGTCAATGGTCTATTCAAGGTAAAAAACGGAAAGATCAAAGAATACGTTTTGAGGATAAGAACCCTAGAACAAGAGGTCAATCTGCCAATTTCCTACCAGAATATCCCACGCGAACAGAATGTCGAAGCTGACCGCCTCGTCAACGAAGTTTAACCTGATACCTGCCACTAGAACTTTTTTCAATCAAACCTTTTATTTCCAGCAAAGATAGCTCGTTTAAGATTTTTCCAATCGGTTGCTGTAAATGAACGACCAGATCGTCGATCAGTAATGATCTTTCGTTTAAAAGAAGAAAGATTCTTTTTTCTAACAAATTTAGTTTTGTCAAAATGTCTTCTTTTTTCCTCGGAACAATTCTTATATTAAACTCTTCGAAAATGTCTTCAACCGAAGTCGCTAATTTTGCTCCTTCCTTAAGAAGCAGATTGGGCGCCGCCGCCATATCCGAAGTAATAGGATTAGGTGGTGCAAAGACGTCTTTACCTTGCTCGGCGGCGAAACGAGCGGTAATCAGAGAGCCTGAGTTTTTTCCTCCTTCAACGACCATTACTCCTTGGGAAAGAGCGGAAATGATCCGGTTGCGCACCACAAATAACCCCTTCAAAACAAACTGCCCCGGTGGAAATTCGGAGATAACCGCGCCCCCACCTTGCACAATATCGCGATAGAGTTTGTTATTGGCATAAGGGTAAATGACGTCAACCCCACAGCCTAAAACAGCGATTGTCTTGCCGCCGGCTTCAAGACTCGCTTGGTGAGCAATAGCATCAATACCGTAGGCCAGACCAGAAACGATGACAAACCCCGCGCTTGCCAGCTCAGAAGCAAATTTCCTGGCCACCTGAATCCCATACGGCGTCGGACGACGAGTGCCAACGATGGCAAATTTTAATGAAGGCCTGGACGTTACTTTTTTTGCGACTTGAGGGGTGCGAAGCGGGACAAGTACACTCGTGGAGTCAGAAAGATTCAGCGCCGAACCCTTAATATATAGACATATTGGCGGATCAGGGATATTTTTCAGGTCTGTCGGGTATTCTTCGTCCTCCAAACATAAAATTTTTATTTCTTTTCTTTTAATCTCTTCCAGTTTCTTGACAGGGTCGAAATGCGACCTGAACTCGATAAACTTTTGTCCTGTTTTGACGCCGAGAACTTTGATCAAATCTTTTTCTTTTGCTTGATAGGCGCATTTTACGCTGCCAAAATATCCAACCAGCGCTTTTAGTTTCATGGGGCCAATGCCAAGACAGTGAGAGAAAGCTAGATAATATAATCTATAATTTTCTGTTTTCAATTTTCAATAAATTTTCAATGAAACATTGACTAATTGTAAATTGCCAATTGAAAGTTGTCTGTAGACTATACGCTACAAGATTGCCATTTCAGAGCCTTATTGAGTGAAGATTTTCTCCATAGCGTCAATGCCTTTCCAAAACATCTTTTCGTCGAAATTTTCGTTAGGCGAATGGATGTCACAGTCGGCCAAGGTAAAACCGGTAAGGATGAGGGGTTTTTTGAACAGTCTTGACAAAGTAGCGGCAGCACCGATTGACCCACCCGATCTGGGAAAAATTGTTTTCTTGCCAAAAACTTTTTCGAAAATCCTGTCCGTATTCCTTATATATTCATTATTAATGTTGGTATAAAAAGGGTCCAGCTTGCCTGACGTATTTAAAGAAAACTTTACTCCTTTCGGAAGATTGGTCTTTACGAAATCTCCAACCAGTTTTTCGATGTCATCGGGATGTTGGTGCTCGATCAGCCTGAAGGAAAATTTAGCCTTTGCCGACGCCGGAATCACCGTTTTTACTCCTTCGCCCTGGTAACCTCCGGTGATACCGTTGATGTCGAAAGAAGGGTAGATTTTTGTCGACAGCCAAGGGTGCTTTTTGTCGACCGTCGTCGTCGCGAAGACTCCTGCTTCTTTTTTCAATTGATCGTCAGTCTGCTTTTTTTTGAGTAAATTCGCCATTTCGTCCGGCGACGGCTTTCTGATATGTTTGTAGAATCCAGGAATCATAATTTTTCCTGATTTTTTGTCTTTAACTTTAGACAATAATTCTGTCAAGACATTGATCGGATTATGGACCCGATTACCGTATACCCCTGAATGGAGGTCTTTGCTCCCTGTCTTGACTTCAAGTTCAAAACCAACAAGACCCCGCAAACCAAAGAATATTTCCGGCTGATCGCTCGTTTCCATGCCAAAATCCATCACGTAGAAAACGTCAACGTCACCAATTAATCGGTCCTTTTTTATTAACTCCTCAAAGTTGGTGCTGCCAACTTCTTCCTCGCCTTCAAAGATAAAAACCAGGTTGTTTTTCAATCCATTGCCAGCGATCGATCTTTCTGCGGCGGCAATTGCTTGAATCAAGTGCCCTTTGTCGTCGGCGACACCGCGTCCGAACATTTTGCCGTTTTTCAAAACCAGGTCAAAGGGCAAGGTTTTCCACTGGTCGACTGGATCTTCCGGCTGGACGTCATAATGGGCGTAAATTCCCAAAGTTTTTGCCTTCGGAAAATTCACCAATTTGCCGACAATCAATGGCGGACAGTTGCCTACTTGATAAAGATTAACGTCAAAACCCAACTCGATCAATTTTTTTTTGATAAATTCTGCCGCTTGATTCGTCTGGTCCCGCCTTTCTAAATCAGTGGAAACCGACTGAATCTTTGTTAAACTGGAAAACATTTGCAAAACTGTTTTATTATCCATAATGATAAAATTATACTATGGAAGTCTGCCCATCAATGCCGTTACCGACGATAGTGTCTTTGGTATCGACGATAAACCGCCTTTCCTTTTTCTATAAATATTTTCAAATCGACATCGGCGACGGTATATTTGTAAGCAACAGAACAGTCCAAATAAGTGACATTATAAAACACTGCCAGGAGTTTAAAAACCTAAGTTCTCTAACATTTGACTTCCACCTGATGGTCAAGGATTATGTCAGCGACATTGAAAAAATAAACCAGTTAGAAAGACTTGTAAAAATAAAAAATGTTTTTATTCATTTTGGGGCAGTTGACGATTTTTCTCATGAATTAGATAAACTTTCTTCTATTCCTATAGGATTAACTCTTAACCCTGAAGATCGAGTGAGTGATTTAGCTGACAAAATGAACCTAGATAAAATCCCTTGTTTGCAAATTATGTCAGTTGTTCCTGGTGTACAAGGAAATCCCTTTATTGAAAAAACGCTCATAAAAATTGAACAATTACGACATTTAGGCTATAGGAATAAAATTTATCTTGATGGTGCCGTAAATAATAAGACTATGCCCATTATTAATTCTCTTCGGTACAAGCCAGATGTAGTATGCCCGGGAAGTTTTTTGGTAAAAAGCCCTGACAATGATTTGAAAAACAGAGTTGATTATTTGTTAAAATTCAAGTAATGAAAATAAAAGATATCAAAGCGATCGAGATTCTTGACTCTCGCGGCAACCCGACGGTCAGGACATTTTTGACTTTAGACGATGAAAGCGTGGGCGTTGCGTCGGTACCATCGGGAGCATCGACCGGAAGCCATGAAGCCGTAGAGTTGAGAGACCACGATCAAAAAAGGTACGGGGGCGCTGGCGTCTTGACCGCCGTCAATAACGTCAACCAACAGATAAAAACGGCCCTGATGAATCAGACTGCCGATCCAAAAACCGTTGACGAGACTATGATAAAACTGGACGGTACGGATAACAAATCGGGTCTTGGCGCCAACGCGATTTTATCAGTTTCCCAAGCCTTAATCAGAGCCATTTCTGTTTCAAGAAAAATCCCACTCTGGAAGTTTATCAACGAATATTATTTTTCCGAAAAACCTTTTTTTCCGAAAATCATGTTTAACGTTGTCAACGGCGGGAAACACGCCAACTGGAACTTCGACATCCAGGAATTCATAGTCATTCCCCAATACCAACTGCCTTCGGAATCTATCAAAGTCGGGTCGGAAATCCACCATAGCATTCAAAAGAGTCTTAAATCAAAAAAACTATCGGTCCTCGTCGGCGATGAGGGCGGATTATCACCAGCGCTTAGTAACAATGAAGAAGCTTTCCAACTGATTATAGAATCAGCCAGTCAAATCGGTTATGAAAATGCTAAACAGTACAAACTGGCAATCGATGGAGCCGCATCAGAATTTTTTAAAGCCGGAAAATATATCCTAAAAAAAGACAATAAAGAAATATCTGGTGAAGAATTAATCAAATATTATTTGGAAATAGAAAAAAAATACCTGGTTTACTCGTTCGAAGACGTCTTCCAGGAAGACGACTGGGATAACTGGACAAAGTTTAAAAGCCAGCTGAACCAAAATAATTTAGTGGTCGGAGACGATCTTTTTTGCACTAATACGAAAAGAATGATTTTGGGCTTTGAAAAAAAAGCCGCCAACGCAACAATCATCAAACCAAACCAGATCGGAACCATCTATGAAACCATCGAGGCTATCAAATTGGCAAAAAAATACGGTTGGGCAGTGGCCGTCTCCCACCGGAGCGGCGAAACCGAGGATCCTTTTATCGCCGACCTGGCCTACGCCAGCAGTGCCGACTTCCTGAAGACCGGAGCACCCTGCCGTTCTGACCGCCTTTCTAAATATAATCGATTAATAGAGATTGAGAATAAGCTATAAATAAACAAATCAATAATTAAATAAATTAAATCATTTGTAATATTGATTTGTAGTATTTACAGATTTGAATATTTGTTTATTATGAATTATTTAGTAATAATCCGTCACGGCCTGACCGAATGGTCCAATCGTTTTACTGGCTGGACCGACATCGATATCACTCCTGAAGGAGCTGAGATGACCAAAAAATACGCCGTGCGTCTTAAAGAAAACGGTTTCAAATTCGACATCGGCTACACTTCGGTTTTGAAAAGGGGAATCAGGACTTTGGAAATCGCTTTGAAAACGATCGGCCAAGAATATATTCCTATCGTCAAGGACTGGCACCTCAACGAAAGAAACTACGGCGATCTTCAAGGACAAAATAAAGCCGAAGCCGTCAAAAAATACGGAGAGGAACAAGTGAAACTTTGGAGAAGGAGTTACGACATCGCTCCACCAAACGGGGAATCTTTAAAAGATACCTATAATCGTTCCGTCCCTTATTTTCAAAATACGGTTTTGGCCGCAATAAAAAACGGCAAACAGGTGATTCTTTCCGGCCACCACAACAGCTTACGCGCCATCATTAAATTTCTCGACAATATCTCTGATCAAGACATCGTCAATCTAACCGTTCCTTACTGCATACCGTTGGTATACGAATTCTCCCAAACTATGCAACCGTTAAAACATTATTATTTGGCCGGCGACGAGGAAGTCACTCAGGTAATAGAGTCAATTAAAAATCAAACAAAAAGAGTATAATAACGCTATGATTGACGGATCAATCCTAAGAAATCTTTCCGTTGGCGAGCTGGTCAAAAAAGCCGTAGCCAATCGGGAAGTCACCGTCTCGAAATCGGGGGCCCTGGTCGTTTATACCGGGAAATACACCGGCCGCTCCCCTAACGACAAATTTATCGTCGACTCCCCCACCGTCCACGAAAAGATAAATTGGGGAAAAATAAATCTTCCTATATCGGCGAATAATTTCGAAAAACTCCATACCAAAATAGCTAAATTTTTTTCCCAACAAAAAGAAATTTATCTGGTCGATTGCTTGGTCGGCGCCCAAAAACAATATCAGTTAAAACTCAGAGTCTACTGCCAATATGCTTACCAGGCTTTGTTTGCCACCCACTTGTTTCGCCAACCGGAAAAGAAACATCTGACGAACTTTGAACCTGATCTAACTTTATACTGCGCTCCATCAGTCCAAGCCGACCCAAAAACCGACGGTACCAACAGCGAAACCTTCATCGTCCTTGACCCTGCGGAGAAAAAAATCATCATCGGCGGCAGTAAATATGCCGGCGAAATAAAAAAGAGCGTCTTTACCTATATGAATTACTTGTTGCCTCAACGGCAGGTTTTCCCCATGCACTGCAGTGCTAATGTTGACGACCACGGCAACACCGCTTTGTTTTTTGGCCTTTCAGGAACTGGAAAAACTACCCTTTCGGCAGATCCGAAAAGAAGACTGATTGGAGACGACGAACACGGCTGGTCCAGTCTAGGGATCTTTAATTTTGAGGGCGGTTGCTACGCCAAATGCATCAGGATAAATAAACAGTCCGAACCGCAAATTTGGGCGGCCATTCACCGCAAAGGCTCGCTGACCGAAAACGTCGTTCTCAAATCAGACAACAGTTTTGACTTTGACTCGGACCAATTTACGGAAAATACCCGGGCCGTCTACCCGCTTACTTTTATTAATAATTCGCTGGCTAGCGGTGTCGGCCGCCATCCAAAATATGTCATCTTTTTGACCGCCGACGCCAGCGGAGTCTTGCCTCCGGTCGCCCACTTAACCCTTAACCAAGCCGCCTATCATTTCCTTTCCGGATACACTTCAAAACTAGCCGGTACGGAAAGGGGCATCAAAGAACCAAAGCCCACTTTCTCGGCCTATTTTGGCGCTCCTTTCATGCCTCTAAAACCAATGGTCTATCTAAACCTGCTGAAAAAGTATTTAAAAAAGCACGAAACCAGGGTATTTTTGGTCAATACCGGCTGGACTGGCGGGCCTTATGGCATCGGATCCAGAATTTCCATCAAAGTAACTAGAAAAATCATCGAAGAAATCCTGTCTGGCCAGTTGAACGAAACAGCTTATCGTCACGACAAGATTTTCAACCTTTATGTGCCGGAAAATGTCGGGGGCGTTGACAAAAAAATTCTTGAGCCGTCGCTGCTTTGGAATAATAAAGACGATTACCTGAAAATGGCGACAAAATTGAGTAAATTATTTATAGACAACATGAAACAATATCCGAGCGTCTATCAGTCAATTATTAATTCTGGACCAAACCTATGAAGCTATCAAAAAGAGCTGAAAATATCAATCCCTCCCTTACTTTGTCGATTACCGCCAAAGCCAAAGAAATGAAGAAACAGGGCCTTGACGTTGTTTCTCTAGCCGCCGGCGAACCAGATTTTGACACAATGACTCATATCAAAGACGCGGCTAAACGGGCCATCGACGAAGGATTTACCAAATATACGTCTACCTCAGGCATTACTGATCTAAAATTAGCCATCTGCGCCAAATTCAGAAGAGACAACTGGTTAGACTATGAACCGAGTCAGATTCTCGTTTCGACAGGAGCTAAACAAGCTCTTTTCAACGTCATCATGGCATTGGTTGACGAAGGGGACGAAGTAATCATCCCCGTCCCCTACTGGGTGTCTTACGACGAAATGGTAAAACTGGCTGGCGGTAAGTCGATTTTACTCAAAACGAATAACTTCAAAATCGACCCTCAACAGCTAGAAAAAGTCATCACGGAAAAAACTAAGATGTTGATTCTAAATTCTCCCTCCAATCCGACCGGCGTCGTTTACGAAGAAAAAGAACTCAAGCAAATCGCCCACATTTGCGTCAAACACAACATTGCCGTTTTGTCAGACGAAATCTACGAAAAATTGATCTACGGAAAAAAACATCACAGCATTGCCGCTATGAACGACAAAATTAAGAAATTGACAATAGTTGTCAATGGAGTTTCCAAGACTTTCGCCATGACCGGGTGGAGAATCGGTTACGCCGCCGGGCCCGAAGACGTCATCAAAGCTGCCATCCGTATCCAAGACCATACGACTTCAAATGCTTCCTCTATCTCGCAAAAAGCCGCCTTAGCCGCCTTAAACGGACCCCAAGACCACATTGGCAAGATGGTTTGGGAATATAAAAGAAGACGCGACTTTATGGTAGAGCGACTAAACCGCATAGATGGC
Organism: Patescibacteria group bacterium; assembly: GCA_023381015.1. Classification (GTDB taxonomy): domain Bacteria; phylum Patescibacteriota; class Microgenomatia; order UBA1406; family GWC2-37-13; genus GWC2-37-13. The sequence continues at coordinate 44,780 of JAMCTE010000016.1, forward strand.
GTCTACGCCAGCCGGCCGGACGGCGCTTTTTACGTATTTGCCAACGTTTCCGATTTCTATACCGGGAAAATAAAAGGGTCGCTGGATTTTTGCCAACAGCTTTTGGAGGATGCTTATGTCGCGGCTGTACCAGGGATTGCTTTCGGCGACGACCTTTTTATAAGATTGAGTTATGCGACAGGAATGGAACACATCAGGCGCGGTTTAGACAGGATGGAAAAATTTTGCGAGAAGATAAAAAAATAAATATGTTATGGATGTCTTCAAATACCGTCTAAACAAACTGATTTTTTTTGTCAACTTTCTTTTTGAACGTACTCCCCGGGTTTCCTTTTTTGAAAAGCTGGTGTTGATTATCAAATTCTACTATATTTCCGATGCTGTCGATTGTCCGCACAGCAACATCGAAATGTTGCTTTTTGCCAGGACTGTTTTTCATATTTCTGAAAAATCGGGAGGAGTCATTGTTGAGGCCGGATCATACAAAGGAGGCTCTACGGCTAAATTAAGTTTGATCGCGAAAATTTCCGGAAGGAAATTAGTCGTATTCGACTCATTCCAGGGACTACCGGCAAATCGGGAAGTACAGACCTACACGGCAGACATCCGCGCCTTCCATCACTACAAAAAAACAACCTATGTCTTCCCCAGAGGCAAATACAAAGGATCGCTCGTCGAAGTAAAAAGAAACGTCGGTCGATACGGAGTTCTTGAATTATGCTCTTTCAAAAAGGGCTGGTTCAAGGAAACCATGCCCAAGTTTCACGAAAAAATCACCGCCGCATTCCTCGACGTCGACCTGGCCTCGTCAACCAGAACCTGCCTCAAATACCTTTATCCCTTGCTTCAACCGGGAGGCTTTTTGATGTCGCACGACGGTCATCTGACTTTGGTAACTGAGGTTTTTCAAAATAAAGACTTTTGGGAGAAAACCGTTGGTTTTCCTAAACCGCCGATGTTTGGATTAAATAAAGGAAAAATTATCAGCATTATCAAACCACTGTACTATTAAATCAATACTAACTGAAGTCGTTAAAAAACAATCAATCGCCTGCGAATTTAGATTCGCTTTTGGCAAATTGCAGATAGGCTCTTTCATAATTGACGCCTTTGAAGTTTGTTTCCGAAGCAAAATCAACACCGGCCACATTAGCTTCAATCGCATTCCTAACTTTTTTGGCAATTGAAACCATATTTATTAAGCCTTTATTTTTTTCCTTAGCCATAAATCTACTGAGGCTACCTACTGGAACTCTAGAATCAGTGATATAGACCTTAAGCTTGATATTATTTTTACGGCATTTTTCCATAATCCAGTTTAGATTTCTAATCCAACCCTGTTGAAGTCTGGCATGGCCTAAAAATATATTAATGCTTTTGACTTTGGCGGGAACAAGCTTCTTTACTACGTTTTTCAACGTACCGAAAGTCCCAGCTTCATCATCATATAAAATCACATTTGTCCCTATCAATTTTTTCTTCAACTCTTCGGAAAGCTCGTTTGCTTTCTTCACTAGATTGTCGGAGTTTCTTACCTGGCTCAAATGTACGCCTTCGATGCCAAAACGTTCCTCGAGCCTGGTCGCCACCAGATTTCGGCCAATATCTGGCCTAACGACCTTCCATTTTGACGGATCAAAATCTCTTTTTTTAGTCTTCCTCAAACGATCACTTATTTTGCCGACTAACTCTTCTTCGTAAGAAATGGGGGCAAATGGGATTCCATATAGGGCGGCAATCGCCTGGGCAGCAGAAGAATGAGGCTCAAAATTAATAATTTTATTTATGAATGGGCTTAGTGACCCCATCCAAGCCATCATTTTTATGATCCTACCATTATATTTTATCGGTTTTCCCTCTTTGCTTTTAGCGATGTTTTTATCCTCCCTTTGATCTGCCATAAAAGGGCTAACTAAAATTACTTCCTTTGCCCCATTCATCAAATATTGTTGGGCAACAAATTTTATATCGGCAAAGTCCCCTTTACTCAAAGGGGAAGCGACGATGTAAATCGATTTTGCTCGACGGAAATGTTTAATATTATGCGGACCTTCAAAAGAATCTTGCGAATAACGCTCGCCTCTGATCAATTTTGCTACTGGATACTTTCCCAATTGGTGATTTTTCAAATCTGCATAAAACTTCTTGGAGAAATCTTTGTCGCCATTTTTTTGGTGGTTTGGCGGAATAACGACTACTTGAAAATCTTTCCTTTCTTCATCAGTTATGTTTAACCTGTCAGTTTTTCTCTTCCAAAATTCTTGTGACCATTCTCTTTTTAAAGCCAAGGCATGAGCTAATACCAATTCTTGCTGTCCGCCTTTAGTAAAAAACGGCAAAGTATCCTTAATAAAGGCAGTGATAGGTGGCGCTTGAGGAAAGGCTTTTTTAAGCAGGGCGTAACGGTCTCTATAACTTAAATTTTTGTCGACTTCTTGAGTTCTGTATCTTTCACGAAGCATAAAATGGTTGAATTATATACCCACAATCTTAATTCGTCAATGTCCTATAAGTTTCTTGAATAAGAAGACAATGTCATTGAAATCGAACTTGCCGTCACGGTTAAAATCAAAAGGCAGCATCGCTTTGAATTCGGCCAAATTGCCTTGAGCTTTGAAAATTATATAGGTCTGACGGGGTAGATAGCCTGGCTTGAGGATGACTGCCCGGTAAGGCTCGTCAATGGCGATATTTTGGATATTTTTTATGACCCCGTGACCGTCAGTCACCTTGACTCCCTTGTTTTTGAAAACCAACCTTTCAATCGATTTGGAGCCTTGGACTTCGAAATCGTTGCCCTGGCCTTTACCGAACGGCCAGAAATTAACGTTCAAATTTAAATCAGGTAAAGGCAAAACTCTGAATTGCCAGGGTGACGATTCGATGATTTTTTGATTGTCTTTTGTCAAAACAAACCTGATGGTTTGTTTTGGTTCTTCCTGACTGGTTTTTAAGGAAAAATCGATGGTTTTCTCTTCAAACGGCTTTACGTCCTTGACGTCGGCAACTAGGCTTTCGGTGCTCTTCAGTCCATCGTTGGTGATCTGCAATTGATAGCCGTCGTCTTTGTCCCAAACCGCCTGACCCTGGTTACTCAAGTTGACCCTGAAGCTATATGTCGATTGGGCAACCAACTCTTTTGGCAAATTAAAATTGACGCTGCCTTTTTGAATTTGATCCGGATCACCGGCAGTTTTTGCCAATGATTGCACAGCATAATACTGTTGGTAAAACTCATCCGATTGATACTTCTTCCAAGAAAATTCCAAGAATGGTGGGCCTTGATAGTCAAGGACAAACGGCGTTACCGCCATGACTCGCGGGTCTTGGCTCCAAATCGATTGAAAGGCAGTCTGAAAATCATAGGAGACTTGCTGTTCGCTGCCCCTCTTCCAACCGGTTTCCGTAATAAATACCGGCAAGTCTTTCTTTGCCCCCAAACTAGCTAATAACCCTAGCTCCCAGTCATAAGTTTTAACGGTTCCCCGACCGTTGGCATAAGGACTGCCGGCAAAATCTGGATTAGGATAAGAGTGGCTAGCCAAACCATCAATGTAATCAAAAATACTAGTGACTGGTGACTGGTGATTAGTGATTAGTTTTCCATTAGATGAGACGGCTGAATTTTTGAGCGAGTTCGTGTCTGACGAGGAGGATTCATCCGACGAGGAGTTAACTCGCGATAAAAATTTAGACGACTCATCTAAAAATTTTCTAAAGAACACCTCTTCGTCTTCCAACCCGGGCATCCATGAAGGAGCCGAGGCATCCATCCCTGCCAGCATGACAAAAAAATCTTTGTTTTTTTCTTTTAAGGCTTTGGAGAAAGCAAGAGTCACCTTGGCATAGCTCTTTTCATCGACTTCACCACCCCACTCACTGCCGTGATTCGGTTCGTTGAATAAAATAACATATCGATTTTTGACCACCCAGTTTAGAGAGTCCAAAAAATTAACCCAATCAGTCGCGTCTTTTGGATCAGGGCGGCGCCAGTTCTCTCCTTCAGGCTGAGTGGCTAACCGAATAATCGGAATCAAGTGCAACTCCCTCATCTCGTCAAAAATATTCTGCCACTTATCACGGTTGCGATCGTTTTCCTGCATTACCAAAGTTACGTAACCCCACTTGCCGCCGTTTGAATTCACCAGATTGGCAGCGGCTTGAAGGTCTTGAGATTGGGGTTGGGCTAAATGAATGCCATAAATATTATTTGATACTGATGCATAAATAGAGATCGGAAGAAATAATAAAGTAAATAAAAAAAATAAAATTTTTTTCATAAGAACCAATAACCAAATTCCAAGAAACAAGCAATTTTCAAACTCCAATTACCAATGTTCAAAAATGTTTAATCATTGAATATTGATCATTGTAATTTGTTTGGAATACTTGTCTTATTGGTGATTGGTTATTTGATTTCTACTTTTACTCCAGCCTTCTTAAGAAGTTCTATTCCCTCTTTATCATGGTGCTCCATCTTGCATACTACCCTGACAATCCCGGCATTAATCAGCATCTTTGCGCAACTTGAACAAGGATTGGACGTGCTGAAAAGAGTCGACCCTTTTGAAGACAACCCCAGATAGGCGGCCTGGATGATGGCATTTTGTTCGGCGTGGATACAAACACAGCTTTCTTCTTGTTCTCCGCTTTTTAACTCACCCCGATGGCGCTTTTGGCAACGATCGCACCCGCCCTTGGAACAGTCAACAATGCCATGAGGAGTCCCGTTATAGCCGGTCGCCATGATTCGCAGATCTTTGACCAAAAGACAGCCGATTTGCCGGCTCAAACAATCGGCTCGTCGTTTGACGACTTCGGCCAATTCCATAAAATATTCGTCCCAGGTTGGTTTTTTCATGAAAAAAGTATAACAAAATAAAATCCTAATAAATTAATATAATTTAAACTAGGGCTTTATTATTATTAACATATGAATACTCCCAAAAAGTATTTTTGGTCCAAGTTTAATTTTATCTTTAAATTCCTGTTAGAAAAGACACCAAAGATTTCTTTTTTAAGGAAACTTAATTTGCTATGGAAATTTTATTATATATCGCGATTAGTTGACTGCCCGCACAGTAATATCGAAATGTTGATATTTGTCCGATCTGTGTTTTTTTTACTTCCATCTATAGAAGGTGTGCTTGTTGAAGCAGGTGCCTACAAAGGCGGTTCAACTGCTAAACTAAGTTTAGTTGCAAAAATTACCAAAAGAAAATTAATTGTGTTTGATTCATTTAAGGGTTTACCAGATAATAAAGAAGTTCAATCATATACTAATGAAATAAATACTCATCAAAACTTCAAAAAGAATTTTTTCATTTTTCCAAAGGGCAAATATAAAGGTTCTCTTGGGGAAGTAAAAAAAAATGTTTCGAAATATGGATCGATTGATGTTTGTACATTTAAAAAGGGTTGGTTTAAAAATACCCTACCAAGGTTTAATGATAAAATCGCGGCGATGTTTTTGGATGTCGATTTAGCTTCGTCCACTCGAGTTTGTTTGAAGTACTTGTACCCCCTACTTCAACCAAACGGAATCTTAATGTCTCATGACGGTCATTTAACTTTAGCAACTAAAGTTTATCGAGATAAAAAATTTTGGCAAAATAAAGTTAGAGCTCCTAAGCCTCCTATTTCCGATTCTATTAAAGGAAAAATTATTTTCATAGTCAAACCATCAAAGATTTAGTTGACGCTCTTATGACAAAAAAACTGTCGTAATAATATACTTATCAATTAAGCATTTTTCATATGAAAATAGAGATTGTGGCTTTAATAGCAGCATATAACGAAGAACCTTATATCGCTAACGTAATTTCTAAATTAAAAAAAATATGTGCAACAGATTGTCGTTGTTGATGATGGTTCTCTAGATAGAACCGCCCAGATTGTCAAACGGCAAAACATAAAACTAATTACTCTGATTAAGAATCATGGAAAAGGCAAAGCTTTAGTAACTGGTTTAAAATATATTTTAAAAATATACCAAGATCTCCAAGTAGTCGTCCTTCTTGATGGCGACGGACAACACGATCCAAACGATCTTTTTAGACTATTAAAAATATATAATAAAAAACGACCTGACATGTTAATTGGTAATCGAACTAATTGGTTTGGAAAGATGCCAATTCTAAAAATGATCTGGAATACTTTTATTTCCTTTTTTATTTCGATAAAAACTCAATATCAACTACCTGATTCCCAATCCGGTTTTCGACTTATCAATGGGGTTTTTTTGCGAAAGATTGTCAATTTATTAGGACAACATCAATATGGTATTGAGACTGAGTTAATTCTTGCCGCTCGAAAAAAACAAGCTAAGATAGAAAACTATCCTATCAAAACCATTTATATAAAAAAACTTTCTAAAAGAAATCATTTTTTAAAGGACATCAATAGGTCATTTGACATTTTTAAGTATGTTATTACATCTAATTTATAAAATAGTTCATTGAGAGAGGGTTTTTTCAAGACACAAGTAGCTTTGAAGATCTTTATGACCGGCAAAGACTTTGATATGGCAAAACCGTTTATTTTTATCATTAGTTTCCTTGTTTGGATTTCGGGTAATGCAGTTTTCGCTACGCCAACTATTTTTCCAGTCCGAATATCTTTTTCTCATAGAAATCATGGTTAGTAGGCGGTCAAATATTGAGCATTTCGCTGGCAACCAGGCTCTATAATCAATTATAACCTGACTAGTATTGGGAACAATGTCGAACTGAATCTCACCAGTTTTTTCTTGATTTAAATAGGCCGATTCAAAACCTGTAAAACCATCTTGCTTGCCGGAAATCATTTCGACTGCTCCATGTGTTTTTTTAGATGTTGTCGCTACAATTTTTGAAATAATAGCGTCTTTAACTTCAACATGAATACCCCCATGGGCGGTTGTTTCCGTCGAGGCGGGTCCACCTATATTTCTCAAGATCATGGTTATTTTTATCGGTTTTTCCTGCTCAATTTTAGTGCTTGACGATATAAATTCCACAAATGGCATCGGCTTATTCCACTGATATAATAACTCGATAACAAGACATATGATTATTAAAAATAAAAACAATAATACTGCTGTTTTTAAATTTTTTTTGAGATATTTTTCCATAGTTTTAAATTTGCAAAATTACCCGATACGGGGATCATCGATCCGCCAATTGTCAGTAGTATAAAAGGTAAAAACATCGACCGATTTCTGATATAAACCGTTAACAGAACATGGTAGCATATTATGAAGAAAAAAATGCATTACAAAAATTGTTATGGTTGATGATGGATTAAGCGATCATAATATTGAAACTGAATTAATCTTTGCCCTAAAAGATGTTAAAACCCAATATCCATGCCAAGAATACTAGATTTATCTATGATCACTGTTTTCCATCCATTATTCTTTTGTATATATTTAACTAAAAACCCTTTATTAGTTCCTTCCCAACCTATATTTTGCTTTGGAAATGTTATCATTCCTCCTATATAAAAATTAACATTATTTTCTTCGGCATTAGCCAAAGCAACCATAGAATTGAACTGTCCATCTTTTATCTTCGGGAATAATGAAGCCACTGTCCCCAACTGGTTATATATAAATTTTTCCCCATCCCAATTAATCAAGAAAATCTTAGCTTGAGGGAAACCTGTCGCAAGTAATATTTGCTGTTTGCCTGTATGATTTGGGTCTACCAAAACAACACCTTTCATGTTGGTCTCTTGAGGATCGTTATAAATAGTTGATTTTTCCCATGAACCATTTTTGTAAGTATACGAAAACAAAGATGCCGGCAATCCTCTAGGGCTTCCTATTCCTACAATTAGAGTATTACTTCCTGTATGATAAATATCTCCTATTGTAATACTACGAAACTCTCTCCCGGAAAGTCTATCTATTGTCATACCTTTCCATATACCATTTACCTTTTTATACATCCTCAGGAAACTTATCTCATTTGTTCCTTGGAGTTCTAACGGGGAAGACATTGATGCCAATATTTCATTTTTACCGTCATTATCAACGTCACCAATTTTTACAATATGCACGGCGGTCTGTACAACGCACAGTTGACAGGTTAATTCACTATTGGAAACTCTATGATTAGTTCTTTCTTTATCATCAACTTGTTTGATAAAATTAGTCTCTATATTTTGCTTAGACCATTTTCCATTATTCCAGCTGTAGATGTTTACAAAACCTTCGCCATGGGTAGCTAAAACGATATCATTTGTACCCGTATTTTCTACATCTCCGATGGTTAAATCCTTGCACCTTAAGTCTCCAACATCATCGATAATGGACTTCTTATAATTTTTTAGGTCATAAGCAATAATTTTGCATCCATAGGGTTGGGCAAAAAAACTGTTTGAAACACCTGCGATGATTGACTGTTGTCCATTGTTATATATATCTCCTAGACGAACTGCATATACAAATTTATAACCTGTATTAATAGTCCTGATCTTTTTATAAGAACTTCCTTGGATTTCATATACATTAATGTCCCCTGGATTACCATGACCGGTTACAAGATAAGTTTTTTGAACTCTAGGTCGATTCACAACAAGAAAAATTAGATAAGCTATAACAGCAATAAAAAAGATAAAAAGTATTTTTTTAATCATTATTAGTAACCTAATTCTTTTAATTTTTTAATAATATCTTCACTCATATTCCATTCGGTGCTATTATCCTTTTTAGGATACCCATATTTGGAAATAAAGTCAAATAACTGATTTTTTAGAGAGTTTGCTAACTGTTTATGTTGTTTAATAATATTATTTTTTTCTTCTGGATCTGTTTTTTCGTCGTAAAGTTCTTCTAATTCATTATTATATAAACAAGAATTATTTAGAGAGTAGATATATTTATATCTACCATCAAATATTGCAAATTTTGTTCCAGTAGTGTTGATAAAATAGATTGGTAGTATTTGATTATTATTGATTTGTCGGGTAATTTTGTTAAATATGTTACTTCTTATAAGAGTAGATAAATTAACTCCATCAATTGATAACTTATTAATTCGAATGTGTAACAATTGGAGGACTGTCGGTAGTATATCTATATTACGGATTACTTGTGCTATTTTTACTTCGTGACCTGTTGTGGATGAGTCTCTAATAATAAGAGGAATTCGAACAGCTGAATTATATAAAACACCTCCATGAGTAAAATAATAGTCATGGTCAAAACCCTCACCATGATCACCGTAAATCATTACGATAGATTTATTCAGCAATTTTGTATTTTTAAGCGTATTAACAACATTTCCTACTATTTGATCGGCTTGTTTAATATCTCCGTCGTATAGGGTTTTAGACAGATCAAGAGTATCATTGTTTAAAGATGTGTTTTGACATGCAAAATATTGGTTTATATCTTTTAATAAACCAATTTCTGACTTAATCGTTAAAGTCTCGCAGTAATTACTGTTAAAATTACATACAGAGCTGGGAGGGGGAAAAAATGGATAATGAGGATCCATTAGATGGATCCAGATGAACATTTTTTTATTTTTATTTTTTTTAATAGTGCTTATCGCTTGATTAAAAAAATTGTTATATTTCTCTCTTTGGGTATCCCTTTTCCATAATCCATATGCGTCAAATAGATGGAATTCATCGAATCCTTTATTTAAATTAGATAATTTTGGCCCTATAAATCTGTTTGAGACATAGGCAATGGTAGTGTATCCGTTTTCTTTAAGTATTTGAGCCAAAGTCGGCGTATTCGAATCTATAGAGGGCCCAATTCCGTTTGTAATAATTCCCGAAGTAAAGGGTGATATTCCCGTCATCAACGAAGCAAAAGAAGGGCGTGTAAATGGAATTTCTGTATAAGCATTTGTAAATACAAAACTGTCCTGGGCAAAAGAATCGATGTTTGGCGTAGTTTTTCTATTATAACCATACATACTCATGTGATCTGGTCGAAGGGTATCAATTGAAATTAAAATTAGATTTGGGGAAGATGTTTTTCTAGCCGTTGAATAATATAATCCAATTAAAGCAATAAAAAAAATAAGTAGAAATAGAAGATATTTCAACTTCATAAATCTAAGTATAACGTAAGTAAAAAAGCGAATGTGCAGTTTTTCGCTTTGCAAATTATCTTTTCAACTAAATATTTTTTCTTATTTCCATCATCGTTAATTATCGTTAATTGTCAAGCAAAGATAGGACATTTAAGAGGATTGCTCCCCAGTATAAGCCGTAAACTATTATCAGAGCTTTTGTTTTATCACTATTTTATTTTTTTAAATCTAAAACTCGTCGATATCATGCAGCCACCAATGGCGAGTAACAAAAATGGCAAAAACACAACCCGACTTTTGATAAAAACCGACATAAGCAAAAAACTGGTTATTAAGCCAACCAAGAGGTTTAAATAAGCTACGTTGTTCTTGGAAGTTATAGCTAATTTTATAGTGGAAATGATTATGGTAACGAAACCCATAAAACCAAGCGAGTCGATAATGTCTTTAAAAGTAAGATGCCGCCAGTCTGCCCGGTACATGGCAATTTGTAAATCCTTATCTTTAAAATGCCTTAAACCGTAATAAAGTTCGTATAGCATTCCGATTGAAGAATAGCTCGAACCAATTACCCAAGAAAATAATTGGCTAATTAATAATGAAACCAGTATTAAAATAATCGTCAAAAAAACAGTTCTAGATTGTCTGGTGGCAATACTTCCAACAAAGATTACAAACAAAACAAAGTGAAACTGTTGCCATGTCATTTCAAGCAAGATCAAGAGCAATAGATCAATAAACCAGTATTGTTTTTTGCGTTCGACTAACCAAATAATATATATTCCAAAAAAACAAAATGTTAAAAACGCTCCTAAAAATTCTTCGGTATACATACCGTATTTTGTGTAATAAATAGCAATCGGAAGGAGTGTAATGCTGATTAAAAAAACCGCTACTGACCAAGGATTCTTGAAAATTTTATGAGTAATAAAAATCCCTATAACTTCCCAAATAGCGTAGATGACTATTGGAAGATAAAAAGCGAAGTCAAGAAAAGACACCCTCGGGAAAATTAAATGATTCAGTTTATAAAATAAAACTGATGTTATTGCTAAAACAGGCGGAGCATTTTCTTTAACAGTTAGTGGAGCTAATCTCAATTTATCATATTCTGGTAATTTTCCCGTCGTATATAGCCTATTTGAAATATCATAATAATAAGCTACTAAATTATTTGCTGACAAAATATAGGTCGGTTTAAGTCTAAAATTAAACCTTATAAAGACTCCCAGCCCAATAAAAAGAGCGATTATAATATAACGTATTAATTTCACCCTATTATTCATACGAATAAAATATCGTAGCCTTAATAGTAACATATTATGAAAAATAAAATTACTTTTACAGCGCTCTTAAACTATAAACATCAAATAGTTATTAGTAGTTTATTATTCTTTTGTTCTTTATTTTTGTTTTTAGAAAGTTATCAAAATAACCTTTCCTTTGATGAAAAATACCGTTTAGATTATTTAAACGCAATGGATGTTATTAAAAATGGTTCAAGACCTGACGATATAGTTTTGACAGAATGGACCGAAGGTAATCAGATTGTTGCCCTGACAGGAAGAAAAGTAATTGCTACTTCTAAGGTTTATCCGAGTGAATCAAAAATTATTGCGGAACGATATCGGGACTTGGCCTATTTCTTTTTTGCCAAAGAAGAATCCACTGCGGAAAAATTTCTCAAAAAATACCACGTGTCTCTTTTATTTATCCGTAAAGATTTTGGTTATCAAAGCTCTTGCGAAATTCCAAAAAAGTTGTGTAAAAAGAACGGTGTAGAGATATCTAAGCTTATAGAAAAGCAAGCTAAATTACCGATTACACCAATATACGATTCCGATAATTTTATTATTTATAAAGTAATAAAATAAAACGCTATGAGTGAGAGCCATCTGATAAAAGAATTACAAATTCTACTCGGCGAGTTAGATCGTCTCGGTTTCCTTGATTCAATTTATCGCCCAAGTCTTTTTTATGATGAGCCAAGATGGTATAAATTTATTACCCAACTCAATTTCCTCAAAAAATACTCTGATGGTTACCCATATAGAAAATATCATCTTGGCATGGGATTCTCATTTAATGATCAACAACTTGCTTTAATTAAATCGCTCGGTGAAGCCATAGAAAGATTAGCTTTATATTCTTTTGATAAGGAGGATTTTATCTTCTTAAATGAAAATCAACCGATTAAAACGATGGACTTATCAAACTACAAAAATATTGAAAGATTATATATCAAACAAATCGCTTGGGTAAAAGGAAAAAGTTTAATCGATGAAACCGACGTTTTAGTTCCGGCGCAAATAGTGTTTCTAAACTATTTAAACAATCACCGTGAAAAATCGATAACAACTAAGATAAGTACGGGCGCAAGTGGAGGCTTTAGTCAATCAGAAGCTATTCTTAGAGGAATTTACGAGGTTATGGAAAGAGATTGCTTCATGACTATATATTTAAATAAAATTAGTGTCCCTAAAATAAGGCTTGTTTGTATTAATAATAAAATTTTAAAAAAAATCGTTAGTGATTTTTCTAGATATAATTTGGAGCTTAATGTATTTGATATTAGTAACGATCTGGCTGTGCCGTGTTTTATGACGATTATTATTGATCGAACTGGTGTTGGTCCAATTATTTCTCTTGGTCTTAAATGTGATTTAAATCCCGAAAAAGCCATAGTTGGTAGCATAGAAGAGGCATATGCTGGACGAAATTATCCAAGGAAGTTAATAATTGAACATAAAACTAACACATTTAATATTAATCCTAATAAAATTAAATCAATGGAAGATAGAATGCTTTTTTGGCTCAATCCAAGAAATATAAGTAAGTTGGATTTTTTATTAGAAGTTAAGGCTACTGACCTATCATTAACAAACGTAAAAAAATACACAGTTCAGGAAGAGTTAGAACTATTGAAAACGAAACTTAAAAATAAGGGTTTTGAAGTTTTTTTTGTCGATATTACTATGAATATACTCAAAAAAAGTCGCTATTTTATTTGCAAAGTAATAATACCTAAACTTCAGCCATTGTATTTCGACGAATCGAAGAAAGATATAAACAAATCTCGACTCAATGCGGTGGCCGATTTTTTTCATTTAAAACGCCGCACTATAAATAAATTTCCTCACCCTCTGATATGAAAATCAAAACCGACTTAAATGAACTTCTAGGAAAGTCTTTTAGCCTGTCAGAGGAATTCCATCAAAAAACCAAGTTAAAAAAGATATCGGATGATCATACTTTTAATAAGGTACCAAAAGAATGGAAAACAGTCCAATTTAAAAGTTATCCGCGGTTTAAAGAATTGGTCCTCCCCAAGCCAAAAATTATTGATCCGAGTCTAAAAAAAATCTTAATCGAACGTAAATCATCAAGGAATTTTTCGAGACACCCATTATCCTTGGAAAAGTTGAGCGGTCTTTTATATTACTCTGCTGGATTAAAAACTTACAAAGAACCTTGGTTGGTTAACCGATTCTACCCGTCCGCCGGATCCCGCTACCCTCTAGAGGTTTATTTGATATCTCTTAACAGTCAGCTGCCAATGGGTCTTTACCATTACTATTTAAAAAACCACAGTTTGGAAAAAATACAAAGTTTCGATCGGTTTAAAGCTTCTAATTATTTCCGACCCGACTGGGTGGAAAAATCCTCTGTCATTATAATTATCACCGCGGTCTTCAAAAGAAACACTATAAAATATGGCGATCGTGGTTATCGACATATATTAATTGAGGCGGGTCATCTTGGCCAAAATCTTTACTTGATGGCCTCGGTATTTAAACTGTCTTGTTGTGCTATGGGCGGTTATTATGATGATCGTTTAAACGAATTAATTGATATTGATGGCCATTCAGAATCGGTTATTTATACGCTAGCTTTGGGTCAGTTTTAAAATACAAATAAGATTCTATTGACATAAAATACAGATATATCTAAAATCAAATTGTGTCAGGATTAAATAAAGTCTATCTCAGTATTTTTATCTTTCTTGTTTTGGTTCTTGTTGGAGAACTAGGTTATTTATTTTATCAATCTTCCTTTAAACCTAAAAGTTCCTCTGTAACCCAGACTATCAGTGATGTACTAACAGCAACTCCTGCCATAAGCAAATTCATTTTACCAACAGGTACTCCAACTGCTACTGATGCGGCTACAGTCTCTTTTGTTAAGACCGAACTAGATGTCTACAAGAACATGAATGCTTTGGGTACTTATTATAGACTAATGGCTGATAAAGGAATACTCATTTCTTCTTTGTTGACGGTTAAAATGGGTGGTGAACTCGTTAAAATAGACGACAAGGGCGGAGTTCTACCCGTAACCAATTTTCCGTTTCAGGTGATGATATCTTTTAAAAAAGGGGACGAGATTCAAAGCACTTATTTATCAGCTAGTCAAGTTAAGCTTGTTCAAGTTGTTAAAATCGTTGACGGTAAAGAGCAATCGATTCCCTTTACTGATTTGAAAATAGGTGATAACATTACCCTTGAAAAAACACGAAGTTTGCTTGATCGTCCTGACCTTTTCACAGAATTTAAAATAACCAAACTATGATAAAGAAATCTAAAAAAAGGTATCAAAAACCAATGATCAAATCTGAAAAAATTAAAGTAAGTTTTTTTATGTCTAATCGTTACAAAGATTCGATCGATAGTCTGATTCAACCTAATCTCTATCTTGCTCAATCAAACTGCGATACCACTGCTTGTGATACTTGACTGATGTTTAATTATATTGAAAATTATTGATATTTTTTATCTTTAATTAGTTCTAATAACTTATTTTTATCTCTTGCAAACTTAAGTTTATAAAAACGATTAAATTTGGTGACAAATTGCAACGTATTCTTTAGCTCCTTACTTAGTAAGCGAGGGTTATTGTCAAATAGCAATTGTTTGCTCATTAATTTTATTATCGATTTTTTATCCGTCAGTTGAATTAATTTATAATTATCTGCCTTATCTATAAAAATAACTCTATTTAATAGATACTTTTTGTTTGTTTTTTTTACTAGGTAGGTTTTTCCCTCAAGAAAAGGAAATTGATAGATATAAAATTTTTTTGATTCTTTTTTCAGGATGGCAACATCATCAGCTAGTGAAAGATATTTTTCATCTAATAGTTGTCTAACTGTTGACTTACCAGCGCCTGATTTTCCTAAAAATATATCGGCTTTATCATTGTATGCAACTGCTGAAGCATGAACAAAAAAACCATTATTAGTCCTTAGCAAAAAAGAAAGAATTAATCTTAACATAACATTAAATTCAAAAAGACTGTTTCGGTAAAAAGTGACGGTTTTATTCTTCGATTTGTTAATGAAATAATTTATATAAAAATATTCATCGTCTTTTTTTTCAAAGAAGAATCTTATCTCAGCATATTTATCCCAGACAATATCTATTTGATAGTCTATTTTACTTGGTATGGACTTTAGTCGAAAATTCTGAAAAAATTTTACTACTTCAAACTCTAGTTTTTCTTTATCAGTAAACTCATCTAGATGATAAAAAATAAAATTGAAATAAAAACCGCCTATGGAAAAATAGTATTCCCTTTTAGCACCTCTAGTCATATAATTGATTAACCTTAAATCATTTTAAATCAAACTATAAAACCTATCTTACTAGGATATAACTTTCAAAAAGTTAAAACATTTGGTCACAGCATGTCCCCATTATTATTAGATCAGGACATAGTTTACTTAATGAACGCTAAATTTTCCCAAATTATGGTCAATGATATTATAACAATCAATAGATCTAATAAAATGTTCACTCATCGAGTAATCTATAAAGGTAATGACTATCTTATTACAAAGGGTGATAAAAATCTAATAACTGATGGTAAAATCCGTTCTAATCAGATCGTTGGAAAAGTTTATCAACTAAAAAGAAGAAACAAGCTTACTGCCATTGAAAATATATACTTGATTCAATCAACCTTTTATTTTAAAGAAATATCTAAAATTATCGATGCTTTCCAAAAAAATCATATTGATTATTTAATCCTAAAAGGTTTGCCTCTTCATCTATTTTTTGATAAGCACCTTCCAAGAAGAATTTACTCAGATTGCGATATTATGATCAAAAAAAGAGATTTTCTAATCGCTGATAAAATCCTCGAAAAATTTGGATATAAAAAAGACGATGTTAATCGCCAAAAAATTGAAAATAATTATTTAAAAAAAATGAATGACTTTCCGGTCGTTTTTGACATCCATCTTGAACCAACTTTTCTAATGACAAAGTTCGGCGGTCTTGAAGCTCTGTATTCTCAAAAACTCATTAATAAATTTACCGACGAATTGTTTAACAATAGGAAGCAAATAACTATCAATAATAGTAAATACTGGGTATTAGATAATAATTATTCAATTCTCTATCTTGCTCTTCATATTTTTCATCATAACTTTCGGGGCGCGTTTCGTTACCAATTTTTAGATACGGTCATTATAAAAAGTAGGCTCAAAAGTCAAGACTGGGTTAAGATTAAATCAATAATTGACGCTTACAAATTTGGTCACTACCTCTCACCTGTGTTTATTCTATTAAGAAGATATTATAAAACGCCTGTTCCTAAGTTAATTTACGAAAAAAAATATAAACCTTTACGGTTTAATATTTTTGATGATGAAACTCCTATTCAAGCCGGAATTAATAGGTTTAGCAACATATTCTTTCTATCATATCAGCCATTATGGAAGAAGATTTTTATTATTTTCAATCCTCAGGTTATTTACTTTTCCTTTTTGGTGGCACGGAAGAAATTATTTTCTTTTTTTTCAAATTGATCAGCAACTCATTAAAATCATTTTTTGCCTTATTCTGATCTATTCCGTATTTTTTAACAAGATTCAAAATAATTTTGTTTTCAGCCGCACCTTTTTTAATTAGTTTAAATATATAAGAAGCGCTTTCATTAAAAGTGTGAAAAATTGATTTCTCGCTGTCAAAAATTGCTGTTTTGCCTCCTAATTTCTGGATTATTAATCCTTGATTAATTTTATATTTCATATTTATTTCTTTAATGAGTCAAAAGTTAGTTTTAATAATATACTGACTGTTTGTGCTGTAATTTTGATATCATACCACAAACTTTTTTTTTCGATGTATTCTAGATCAAGCTCCATCCACCGGTCAAAATTTTTGTGGTCGGTTCCTCCGATAACCCACAGTGAAGAAATACCTGGTAATACTGTAAACCGTTGTTGGTATTTTTCCGGTATTTTACTGCTTTCTTCTATGGGAAAAGGACGGGGACCAACAAAGGCCATCTCTCCCCTGACGATATTCCACAGCTGTGGTAGCTCGTCCAGGCCACTATGGGCCAAAAAACAGCCGAATTTGGTGTACCTCGGGTCATTCCTGATCTTGAACACTGGCCCGTCTGCCTCATTTTTGTCTTTTAAACCGGATTTCTTATTTTCTGCATCTATAACCATGGTGCGGATTTTGTAGATATAAAACGGTTTCTTGTCTTTACCCAGTCTTTTTTGCTTAAAAAGAAAGCTTCCTTTTGAAGTCAACTTAACGATCAAAAACAACAAAACAAAAAAAGGCAGAAATAAAATTAACAAACAGAGGGCTAGAATTCGTTGCATGGTTAAAAACTATATTATAGTATAATTATCTGCGATGCCTAAATTAATTCAAAAACTTTGGAAATTTGCCCTCAAGAATTACTTTGTTTCCATCTTTCTAGCCTGCGTCGCTTTCGTGATTTTCGTCGCTTCATATAAATTGTTTTTCTCGAAACCGACCTACGTCTTCGTCAAAGTAAAAATGGGCCAGGGCCTTTGGTGGGCATCGACCCAAAAGCCGTCGCTCTGGTTCGTCAAATCGATCAAAAAAGGAGCGACGGAAAAAGATCTTTTAGGCCAACCTATCGCCACCATCCAAACCGTCCGTTATTACCCGAGCACGGTTTCCTATAACCAGTACGACGTTTACTTGGATATAAAACTAAAAGTCACCGGTAATAAGAAAACCGGAGTTTATAGTTTCAACCGGTCGACAATCGGCGTCGGGGCTCCAATCGACCTTGAATTCCCGTCTTCTCAGTTTTCCGGAACGATCACAGAAATGTCAACTAGGCCTTTAAACGATAGATATGTCGAAAAAACCGTCTATCTGGTTAAATACTTTGGTTATCCTTGGGAATATGACGGGATACAGGTTGGTGATAAATTCTACGACGGACAAGAAAATGCCGTCGAGATTATCGATAAGTCAGCCGTATCGCATAATTCTATAGCCAATCCATCAACTTACTTTACCAGTGAAACTTACCCTCAATCCCGTGACGATATTTATCTTACGACAAAATTAAAAGGACAGGTGATCGACGGAAAATTCGTCTTTGGTGAAGAACAAATCGTCGACATCGGCAAAACATTATACCTGTCAACAGATCGATACAGCTTCAACAACGACTACCAGGTTTACAGAATAGAATAATTATTCTTTCCAAGCGGAATTTTAACAAACTAGCTATTAATGATAGAATGTTTTAATGAACCCTGAGCAAAAAAGGACCGCCGAAGTCATAAAAAAAATACAGAAATTTCTTGGGGAAAAAAAAGAGCAAGTTCGTTCTTGGTGGCAAGGTGAAGAATTTATAGATAAACTAGCCGGATCGATACAAAATCGGGTAGAAAAATCTGGAGGGGATTTAGAAAAATGTCAAAAAGAATTTACTGAAGCCATTAACATATACGGAGAAGTAGTTCTAAGTGGCAAAGATTTTTCTCAAGACTATAAATCAAGACTGAAACTTTACGGATACTACAAAACCATTCGTGACCAAGCTCCTGACCATAATCGTCAAGAAATGAATATCGAGTCGGAAAACAATCCCAATTTTGAAAAAGAAGTAAAAGAATATATCGAAAGAAAAGTCGAGGAGACGACTATCACTTTCCTATTTGCCAATGCCAGAGAAACGGCCGCAAAACCTTTCGATATGGATAAAGAGCATCGACAAATCCGGGCGGTTTTTCATATGTTGTCAGGCGACTGGGTTGCTATGGATACTGGTGACGGAAAAACTTCTGCCGTTATTCCCATTTACTCAATCATCAAATCGATCTTTCATGACCCAGAAAGACCTCTGCCTCCTGCTTTAATCACCTCCTCCGCCGAAGGTAAACTAACGGACGAACTGGAAAACAAAGTTAAATCGATGATTAGAAAAATCACATCAACACCCATTGCTAATCAAGATGCAAAAAAATTAGTTACAAATAAACTGGCTGTTTTGCAAAAACCTGCACCGAACTATGAGGTTGAGGATAATAAAAACCAATCTGAAATAGAAAAATTGTTCTCTTCGCCGCCCGAAGACATATATTGGATGGCCGGTAACGGCGCTAATATTGGATTTTTATCCCACGAAAAAGTAATTTTTGGGACTGCTCCGGCTTATATTACCGCTTTAGAATCAGCTTTATCTCAATCAGGAGAAAGAAAGGAAATTATCAAAAGAATCAATGAAATTACTAAAAATAGTATGCCGTTTTTTTGTATAGATGAAGTTCATCTGCCTCCACAGAATCCTTTTATCGTAGAATTCGGTCGGGAAAAATCAAGGAGCAAGCAAATAGTTAATTTCAAATATGAGACAGTAAAAAGAACCTTGTCCGATTATTTGATGATCAGACTGATTTCCGACAGCATATTGTCGACTGAAGAGAATCGGGCTAAATATGTTGTTATTGAAGGCAAACAAGCCCAACTTTCCGATTTTGGCAGGCAGCATGTTTCCGGACTGCGAAAACAATTGATTCAGGAAATCAATTACTATCTTGACAAATCTAGACACGATCAAAATATCGCAGAACAAATAATCAATAAGTTTAAAATAATTATCACTGAGGAAATTGAACCGAACTTTGATTTCGAAGGAGAGTTTTCTGAAGATAGGCTTCTTGAGTTCGTCAGAGATTTTTGGCAAGACGACAGCCGATATCTTCCTCTGATGGAAGGTGAGGACAATGATGGGCCACATACCCATACCGATCAAAATTTTCAAATGATGATTGACGGCTATTTAAAAACAATTGGTTCTTTAGAAAAAGGATCTGATTACATCACCCCTGAAACCGTTCGTGATCATTTACGGGGCATAACGCTTGCTAAACACCAATTCGACGAAGAAACTTTATTTTATCTTAACGTTGCCGAACACAAACCATATCTGCAAAGCAGAAAGAATATTGACCTGCAAATTAATTTTTATACCTGGTTAACAATGGTAGCTCAAGGAAATGTCGTTGGTTTGTCAAATGACCTATTCTATACTGATCCATTATCAGGAAAACGAGAACTATCGCCCCTCGGTGAAATGGTCCAAAAGTATACTGATGGAAGAGTCGTTGACCTGGCTCCAAAAAAAGTCGTTTCCGAGCGAATCCCTATTCCTGATCCTATAATTGGGGAAAACGACGTCAATTTGATAGATAAAATTGTTGACAGCACAATAAAGAAAAAAAAACCAGAGTTAATCGTTTGTTGGAATGACGACTTTGGCAAAGAACTTTTTCGACGATTGGAAAAAACCGGAAGACGTGTCAGAATTATTGATTCTGAAACAAGTGATGAAGCAGCTGATTCTTATCAAGAACAGTTTTCTAACTATGGAATTGATGTTTTGATTTCTACCGGTAGAAAAAGCTTTGCTACTGACTTTCGAGACAAACAAGGTAAGTTCACAGATTTTGAAGTCGCCGCCGTTAATCCGGAAACTGTCTTTCAAATCAGCCAAGCATACGGTAGAAGAAGGCTGCCAAAACGAGTCGAAGATTTCTCTTTATATTTTGATAAACACTCTTTAAAAATGTCGGCGTCAATCCTATATCAAGATCGTTATCCTTCTTTTTTTGACTGGGTTAAATTCTTGAGAAATGATGATCCGACTTATCCCGACTTAATCAAACTCTTAGACAAACCAGGAAACCTTCTTGATAGTAAAGAACAAAATAAACTTAAAAATATCATCATAACAGTCATGGGCAAGAATCAAAAAAGGTTGGTCGGCAATTGGCAAGACACGATTGATCAAGAAGTATTGTTTATCCAACAAATTGCTCCGAATATCAAGAGAGCTAAAAAAGATTTCATTGAATCTAATTGGCGCAAAGCCTCATCCCCTATCAATAGGGTTATTGAAGAAGAAATAGCTAAGGTTTTGCAAGGTACTGCTTTTGAAGAAACCATGACTATTGACGTAAGGAAGAGGATTGAAGAACTCATACGTAACCAAGCCATCAAATATTTTTCTTCACTTTCCGAAGATGTTCTCAATGATTACTTAATGGACATTAATCTTTCCCATCAACAACAAAGCCTTGTCGCCAACGAAGTTCAAAGAGAAAAATTTCTCATTGACAAAATGACAGAACGGATAAATAATCAATATCAGGAACAATGGAATCAGGAGTTGTCTGAAATTGACGACATTTATTTGAATAGAACCTTGAGGGAACAAATCAAAGAAAAAGCTCATCTGTATATCGATATTTTTAGGAGTATGGACGTTGAGTTAAAAAGACAAGGTTTTTCTTTGTCTCAGATAGAACAAATGTATTATCTAACGTCACCAAAATACGAACAAAAAAATAATCCTATAGGAATATTACCGCACGCTGCTATTGATGAAGCACATATTGATGCTTGCCACGAGCAAACTATTAAAGTTTTAGGATCAGGAAAAAATAAAACAGTATATATTAGAAACTCCGTAGGAGACTGGATCCTTGCTGATAGAGAACTTTTTGAGATCAGATTAATCTCTTTAAATGATATTGTCACTCTCCCGAAAAAAAATCAAGAAGCAATTGATGTTTATTTTCCAGGTAAAACATCCAAGTTTCTGAGAGTATTAGTTAAACGATAATATTTAAGAAAAAAGCGCATTAATTATTGATTTTTCTAAAGATAGTAGTATACTATAAGTAACTTATGCCAGAACCAATGCCGGTACGAGGAAAGTTGACAGGTGCTGATATAAGAGGTGGATCGCCTTCTCCTAATCCTTTGAGATCGTTAATCACGAAATTCCACGAACAACCACTTTCTGTTCAAATTATCGAAGAAGTTATGGGAACGAGCGCAGTTGTTGGAGGAATTCTAGGCTGTAGCTCACCAGAGTTAATAACGGAACTTTTAAGGAAATTGGGCGGTGATCAAAACGCTTCGCCGCCGCCATCAGGAGAAACTACTGGCGGGGTTCCAACCGAAAGCATGCCAACGGCAATTCCGACCGAATCACCAACTTATCAACAATTAGATGCTATTAGACAAAAAGTTTTGGAACTGGCGCGCAATAAAAATGGGGTTTCGGTAATTGACTCCACTGAGCAATCGGCTTTGACTGATGAACAAAAGACTGCCTTAAAACAGTTTCAAGACAGCCAGCAAGCCAATATAGATACAATATTGTCTGCATTTACCCAAAATGCCGATATCTCCATTTTGTCTACCCAAGTTGTTTCCTCAACTACGACTGACGGCAAATTTGAATTCGGATTTTCGACTTTAACGTACACTGATAAAGTTAGCAAACAACCAATCGGTAACGCCTTAAACTTCCAATTTTTGAACAGCGACGGTAAAGTTATCAATGCCGTTCTCATACAAGATCAAGAAGAAACCATCAACGGAAAAACCGTCAAAAGATTTTTAGCCGTTCCTGAGCCCGGTCAAGGCACAGCCTTTCCTGCTCTAATCGCCATCTATGACAATCCTAATGACCCTTCGCCGAGTCAAGTATCAGTTTTGGCGCCGGATGGTGGGAATTTTAAAGTTATGTCCCTCCTTGGCAACACCAACAGTGATTCGATAAAACAGCTTTTGGGCAAGTCCATTGATACTAGTAAGGTATCTTTCCGAATTGAAAGTCCTGCAATTCAAGTCAAAGATGCCAAAGGACAAGTTTATTCGATTCCGACCGATGCATTGGAAAATTTTTCTAAGATTTTTAATCTAGATTTGCAGACGGTCGAAACATCAAAAGATCTTCAAGTAACTCAGAATAAAGATGTTTCTGGCAATACTTTTTTAACAGTTGTCTATAATTTTGAGGCGCCAAATGGGCAAAAATTAGAAGTGCCTTTATACATCGGAGAAAATAAAAACGGCCAATTGCAGTGGAGCGAATCTTCTCCGGCAAAATTATTTACCCTTCAAGGCAAAACCCTTGAGGTGGTAATAAATAGTTATAGATATAATCCACAAACAAAACAATGGGATTTTCTATTAAATGATGGCAGTGATTATTCAAAATTAATACTTGAAAGCGGAAATAGCGTTACTATAACCGGTGAACTTGATACTAATTGGGTATTTGGACAATTCCAAAAAAGTGACTGGGACAATATATTGGCTAACTGGGATTCTATCAAAACTCAATTGGATAATCATCAAATTCCAAGCGGCTTTAACTATAAATGGGATGGATCGCAACAGATAATCGATTTTGCCGTCAAAAATGGCCTAAAAATCCGTGTTCAGCATTTAGCTACAGATACGGATGTTCCGGAAGCATTTAATTCCTATTCACCCGACCAAGTAAAAAAACTGTTAGAATTTGTCGTAAAAACCAGGGTAATTAAATATGGTGATCAGGTAACTATCTGGGATCTGCCTGATGAATCTGCTGGTAGGTCGATTGTCAATCAGGGCTTTTGGACAGGCAATAAACTTTCTGCTTTGGAAACAAACGAGCTAGTTGCCCAATTTGTAAGAGACATAAAACCTAATGCGCAATTGGCTTTAGTTGATGACCTTGTTATGGACAACGGGTTTCCTCCCGTACCTGACTTCGCAGATAGATATTTTGCTTTCGTTGATCAACTTATTCAAGCAAAAGTTCCTATTACGTATTTGATTTCCGAAAACAATTTTGGAGTTAACTTTGATCCTGTCAATTCTCAGAAAATCAAATATGTTTTTGATCAAGCCAAAAAAAGAGGTTTGATGTTTTATGGTGGAGAAACTACTGTAACAACATCTAATATTTTTGCAGGATGGCCGAGCAGACCAATTGTAACTAATGTTCCTTTAGCTGATCGGCCGTTTATACAAGGTCAGATGTATTATCAACTTGTTGCTGATTATTTTGACAACGGGGCTAATTCTTTTGGACTAGGCAACTCTGATGATACTAATTCATGGCAAAGAAAAGCAGGCAACCCAAATGACAATTCAGCCTTGGCCAATAATGAAAATCCAGGTGATCTGACGCCAGCTTGGTATTATTTTATGGCCGCATCCTACTCAAACTTATTTTCCCGGTCACGTTAATTTCTTCTAAATAAAACCAAACCGTATATAATATTTCTATGAAAAAATTCATTATATATTTTATTTTTATCGAGGCCATTATTATTATTTTCTTTATGATAAGAATCAAGAATCTAACAGCTAATTCTATTCAATTAAGCTTGAATAATATACCAAACCAAACTGAAACAAATATTTTTGGAGAAGAACACGTTATTCATCCTTATCTGGGATTCGTAGAAAATTACAATAAAGTTAACAAAAATGTTAATCCTTTTGGCTTTGTCGGACCAAGTCCTCAATTTCAAGAAAATAAAAACGATTATGTCGTAGCAATTACCGGAGGCTCTGTTGCTAGATTATTTTATTTATACGAAAAAGATTATTTTGTAAACAAATTAAAAAAAATGGATTTTTTAAAAGATAAAAATATCAAATTGATATCGCTTGCTAACTCTGGATATAAGGAACCCCAGCAGCTAATGACATTAACCTATTTTCTTAGTTTGGGTGCGAAATTCGACATGATAATAAATATTGATGGTTTCAATGAAGCAGCGCTTAGTT
Organism: Patescibacteria group bacterium; assembly: GCA_023381015.1. Classification (GTDB taxonomy): domain Bacteria; phylum Patescibacteriota; class Microgenomatia; order UBA1406; family GWC2-37-13; genus GWC2-37-13. The sequence continues at coordinate 69,675 of JAMCTE010000016.1, forward strand.
ACATAGAAAACGCACATAATGGCGTTTCTTCTTTTTATCCTCGATCATGGAATATATATGGGGCTAATATATACGATGAAAATTTTAATAAAATACTTCCTTATTTAAAAAAAATCAACCAACTCAAAGCTAAAATTCCGTCGATAAATAATTTTTTTTCCAAATCATATCTTAATAGACTTGATTTTATAAAAAAATTTTTGATCAACTGGACAATTGCTGATATTGAAATTGAAACTAATAAAATAAATAACATAAATATCAATAATACAAGCGATTATCAAATTTCCGGCCCTGAAAAGTATTATTCTGACAATGAAAAAATAATTGAAAATATTGTCAATACCTGGAAAAATTCGTCCATAGAGTTAGGATTACTAGCAAAATCAAACGGAATAACTTACCTACAATTTCTTCAACCAAATCAGTACTTCCCAAATAGTAAAACTTTGACAAATGAAGAAAAAAAATATGATTATAGTGATAATCAACCTTATAAAGATGCAATAGAAAAATTCTACCCAAAATTTATTAGCCAAGAACAAGAATTAGAAAATAAAGGAGTTCAATTTTTTGATATGACTGAAATTTTTAAAAGCGTTGACGTTACTATCTATAATGATAATTGTTGTCATTATAATGAACTGGGAAATAGAATGATTGCAGATTTTATTGTCAATAAAATACAAGCTTCACAATAATGATCAAAACGTCAATAAAAACAATAAAGAATGTTTTTCCAATAAAAATACTTATTTTGCTTGAAATTATAATTATTGCCTACCTTACCATAAGAATAATTGAGAATCCTTTTAACTTATCCGTAAACGTCGTTCCAAAAAACGCAATTTTGATATCGCAAAAAGACGGTCTAAAATATTTTTTTGAGCCTAATCCTGATTATGTCGAAAAAATAAAAGAAAACTGGTTACCAAAACCGGTTGAGTACACAATAAATCATGACACCCTCAATGAAAGATTTAATTACCAAATAAAAAAACCCATAAACACTTACAGAATTATCACTCTAGGGGATTCTTTTACTTTTGGTGAAAACGTACCTACAGCAAAAAATTGGACTGAGCTTCTTGAAGACGATTTAAATAAAAATTTCCATTGCAAAAATGTTAGTAAATTTGAGGTAATAAATTTAGGAGTATACGCGTATGACATGCAGTATGAAGTGGAAAGATACAAAATCAGAGGAATAAAATACAATCCTGATTTGGTAATATGGACTTTGACAGATTTTGAAAGAATTTTAGAGTTAGAAATGCCCTACATAAAAGCTCACAATGCCCAAGCAGTCGCTCTTGAAAAGAAAGGAATCTATTATAAGAACTGGCAAGATGCTCGTATACAATTAAAAAATAAAATCGGCGAAAAAGGATTCATCGATTTTACAAATCGACAGTTAAACAATTTAACCAAACTTTATAAAAACAGACTATTAATTATTACCCTTCCTAATGATCAATCTTATATTGACTTGATAAAAACTTTCTCAAAAGAGAATAGTAAAACAAGTTACTTTCAACCAGCTATAGACTGGGGCCAAAAACAATATTTTTATCCTGACAATCATTTCAACGAGCTGGGAAATCAAAAAATGGAGGCATTGATCTTAGGCTATTTAAAAAACTCTAAAGTCATTCCCTGTAACTAAAATCTATTAAGTAATATTTGCGTGTATCGGAATAAGATATTTTCAAAATCAAATATTTTTCTAAATAAATCTTTATCATTTTGATTAGAACCGCTGTTACCCCTTTCCTTAACTATTTTCTTTAAAAGAACCAATAGCTGTTTTTTGTTTTTGTATAAATAGCTTCCGTTACCAATAACATATTTATTGGCTCTAATGTTATAAGCAACTACATTATCACAAAGCCCCATTCCCTCAATCAACGATGGGTGCGTGCCGTTGGAACGCTTCGTTTCCACATAACAAACGGCGTTTCTGACCAATATGGCGACGGTTTTCCTATCAACAAATCCTGTCATGACTATTCGACGATCCTCTTTTGCCATTTTCAAAATCCGATTCTTGTAACCAGATCCATAAGGATCATCACCCAAGAAAACGCATCTGAAGTCGGTTTTTAGCTTGTTAAAGGCATTAATCAAATTTTCAAGATGATTATCCGGGACGATCCTACCGACCCAAACAAAGTACTTTTTTCTTGCCAACCGGTATTTATTTAATACATTGTCCTCAGCATTTTTACCAAGAGTCAACAGCTTTTCTTCAAAAGCATATGGTATATAGACGGTTTTTTTGCCATAGTGATCCAGATAATATTTTTCCATGTATAAAGAATCGGTGATCGTAACGCTCGGTAAAACCGTCGCCAAATATTGACTGGCTCTTAAATAGAACCGTCCTACCATCCCCCACTTTTCCCGTTTCCAATCCAGTCCGTCAACGTTTATAAAGGTTTTTGTCCCAAACAACCTTGGCAAAAAGGTAAACAAGGCATTCCCAACCCCAAGATAATAGATGACGTCCGGCCTGACGAAGATAATGGAATGAATCGTCGATAACAGGCTATGGATAAAAGTCTCGAAATTCTTGCTTTTTATTGTTGGAATTGTAATAAGATGTATTTTTTTATATGATCTCCTCTTGCCATCGATATAGGGAGATCTACAATAGGCATAAACCTGATTATTTTCTGCTAAATGTTCCGCTAGATATCCTGCAAACGTCTCGTAACCGCTATAGATAACCGGTATTCCCCTAATGCCTATTATTGCTATTTTCATGGCTCTAATAATAATCCTCTAATTCCCCAAAACAACACTTGATAAGAAGCAGTCGAGATTGGATTAAATAAACCGTAAGAAAACAGTGACCAGAAAGCGATTACATAAGCTTTTTGGAATTCCGACCCAGTTTTTAACAAAGCCAAATCATCTCTGGCAAAAATGATTAAAATAGCGAGAAAGACTATCAAACTTATATACCCAGACTCTGCCAGTACTGCTCCAAAAACATTGTGAACAAATTCCTGAGCGCTTTGATCGGCCGTATACAAAGATCTATTTATCGTCGTAATGGCATCTTTTTGCGTTGAGTTCAAATTATCATAATAATTGCCAAGACCGACTCCAAGCAAATTAGAACTTCCCATCTCCAGGGCATTTTGTATTTGGTTCAAGCGCGAATTAATCGGTTTGACATCGGTCAATTGATCTTGAAGGATCAACCTATCGACAAAGGAATAACCAATCACATAGTTCATAACATTATTAATCAAAAAACCGACAACCAACATGCTGAAAGTAATGACAAATATCGTCTTTAGGCTGACCCTTTTAAATTCAATTAAGGAGCCAGCAACGCTGATAAAAAGCATCAATACCCTCGATCTGATATTTGAAACGAAGGAAAAAAACGTAATGAATATGGAAAAAACATATAACGCCAGATTTTTGACCAGATTTGTTTTAAAAGGAAAAACAAACAACAGCGGTATTAAAATTTCGTCATAAGTGTCCGTATATATTTTATTATCCTGAAGCTTTGATATGACCAGATCAACGTGCTTTTGATAGATAAAATTGCTCAAATACCTTACAAAAAAATCCTGATAAAAAACGATTATGGATTGATAACAAGCATTAATTACGATGCTAAATAACAAAACGATGGCAATTTCCCGTAGATACTTTTTATAAAAGTAAAAATCAAAAAAAGCCAGAAAAGCGATAATAATATCTTTATAACGACTCAAGAAATCGATCGAATTTATCGACACTAAAATTGTCAAAGACTGGATGACAAACAATAAGATGATTAGATTGACTGGAAGTTTTGCTTGTTTTTTAAAAACCAGCGAGTTTTTCGTAAAAAAATGGTCGATGATATGGAAACAAAAAACCAATACGACAAAAATCCGCGCCAAAGCTTGACTAGTGGCAAAAGGATTTTTGAAAAATGGGATAATATAGAAGCTGGGTATTTTGAAAAAAAACAAACCGATAAGAAACAAATATAAAAAAACTTTGTCGATTTTTTTAAACATCGTCTAAATTTTATCAAACCTATGCGTGTTTTACTGGATACACATATGCTGGGTCGCCGCGACACCGGCAATGAAAGATACTGGAAAAATCTGGCTTTGGCCTTAAACCATAATAAACAAGAAGTGAAAATAATTGGATATAATTTATGGCCGAGAAACGGTTTATTTCGCCTTGCTTTGGGATTAACCGCAGCAACAAATAAGGGCCGGGCCGACATCAACCATGTCCAAAATTTCGCTCCCTTGATAAAAACTGTTCCGTTGGTAACTACCGTCCATGACCTTTGTTCAAAAACCCACATGAGCTTGTTTGGTTGGAAAACCAGAATAGCTTTCCGATTCTTCTTTAAACGAACCCTGAATTTATCCGACGCTATTATTTGCGTATCAAAAGAAACTAAAAACCAACTGTTGAAGTTTTACAAAATAAATCCTAAAAAAATCTTCGTTGTCTATGAAGCAGCCGACGACTGTTTTTGCTTCATAAAAGATAAAGACAGTATCAAAAGATCATTGTTAAAAAGGTTCGACATCAAAGGCAAATATTTTTTGGTTGTTGGAGCTATAGAATCTAGAAAACTACCTTATGAAATAATCAACAGCTTTAACCGAATTCGAGACAAAATCCCGGGCGTAAAATTGATCTTTGCCGGGCCAAATAAACTTGGCATTAAATCGGCTCTTAACATAAGAACACTCGGCTATGTCACTGATGAAGAACTAAACCTTCTTTATAATGGTTCATTGGCTCTAGTCCATTTATCTTTATGTGAAGGGTTCGGGCTGCCTATTGTTGAAGCCATGGCGACCAAGACGCCTGTCATTTGTAGCAATCTAGCTGTCTTTAGGGAAATAACTGGCAATCAAGCCATGTTTATCAAACATAGCCAAAACCTGTCAAAAACAATGGAATCGATTGCTAAGAACGATCGATTAAGAAACAAATACGGAGAACTGGGCTATAAAAGATCCTGTCAGTTCTCTTGGCAGAAAACCGCTCAAAAAACCATAGAAATATACAAAAAACTCAGTAATGAATAAAAAAATATTTTTGTTTAGCGGCCTGATCTTGCTGGAATTAACTATAATCTGTTACCTCTTAACTAGAATTGTCACAAGTAGAAATGGATTCTCCTACGGCGTCATTAATAGGAAAAATCTTGATATGACGGCTTCCTCCGGTCTAAAGCATTTTTACGAACCGGTCCCGAACAGCATTGATAAAACTAACTCTTGGTCTTTGAATCAAGGTATAAATACAATCAATAACGACGCTTTAAACGAAAGATTTAATTACGCCGTGGACAAATCAAAAGGCACCTACCGGATCATCACCTTGGGAGATTCTTACACTTATGGTTTATACATCGATACCAAAGACAACTGGACGGAAAAATTGGAAGACATGCTAAACACCGAACTAAAATGCAATAATATCAATAAATTCGAAGTAATCAACCTGGCTGTTTATGGGTATGACTTCCAATATAACCTAGAAAGGTACAAAAAAAGGGGCATAAAATACCAACCTGATTTGATCGTGTGGTATATTACAGATCCTTTCCGAATCACCGATCAAATTATTGACCTAGCAAATAAAATAACCGATGAGCTGAAAAAAAGAAATGACATAAAAAAAATAGACAGTTACTATCCTTGGAATGAAGCCTGGAGGCAAATCTATAATCAATACGGCCCGAAAGAAATACTCAACTTACAACTATCCTGGCTGAAAAAATTCCATAATTTATATCAAGGTCCCTTGGTATTTATGTATAGCAATGAAAGAATCAGAGTCTCATTACAACACGTCTTTGACAAATTTTTAACCGACTATTACAACAAGAGCGGATCACTAGGGATAACCTTAACAAAACAGGATCATTTCCTAACTGACAATCACCCAAATCAAACCGGCCATCAAAAAATTGCCGAAACGGTATTTAACTATTTAATTAAAGATAAACTCATCCCTTGTCACTAGACTTGCTTACTAAAAAATTTCCAATGATCAGGCAATCCATCTTTGTTTTCATAAAGTCACCGATCGCTTGCTCGGGCGTTTCCACGATCGGCTCGCCTTTCAGATTAAAACTGGTATTTAAAACGCACGGAATGCCTGTCTGCTTATAAAATTCATCTACCAAAGCGAAATAACGGCCATTGTCTTTACTGACCGTCTGGATCCGGCAACTACTGTCGGCGTGGACTATGGCGGCTAGATCCCTCCTCTTCTCTTTTTTCACTGGAAAACAAAACGTCATAAACGGAGACCAGGCGTTTTTTTCCGGAACGTCAAAGTATTGATGAACTTTGTCCTGAAGGATCGAGCCGGCAAACGGCCTAAATTGCTCCCTTAGCTTGATTAGGTTCATCTTTGTCTTCATCCGGCGGGGATTCGGCTTTGAAAGGATGGACCTGGCTCCAAGCGCCCTTGGACCATATTCGCACCTGTCCTGAAACCAACCGACGATTTTTCCTTTTGCCAGAAGAGTCGCCGTTTGTCTTATTAACTCGTGATCATCGGTAAATTTCTTGTATTTCAAACTGTGCCTTCGTAAACAATTGCTGATTTGGTTGTCCGAGTAATCCGAACCAAAATAAAGAGTCTTAATTGTTGCTTTTCGTCCCCGGCCATTTCCTAAAATATTGACGTGGGTAAATAAGGCTGACCCGAAAGCTGCTCCGCTGTCGCCGGCCGCTCCTAAAACATAAACGTTTTTAAAAGGAGTGTTTTTGTATATTTTACCATTGGCTAAAGCGTTTAGAGCGACGCCTCCTGATAAACATAGATTGTCCGTTTTAGTCAAAAAATATAGATGGTTGAGAATTTTAAAATAAATGTCTTCTGTTAGTGCTTGAATACTGGCGGCTATGTCTGCGTGCCTTTTTATAATTTTGTTTCTAGGTTCTCTGGAAGGCCCAAAAAGCTTGATAAATCTGGCATTATACATAGAAAAGCTCTCTCTGAAGCCGAAATAATCCATGTCCATTTTGAAACTGCCATCCTGTCTGACGTCAACAATCGATTGGATCTTGCTTTTGTATATTGGTTTTCCATAAGCCGCCAAACCCATTAATTTATACTCATCCTCGTTAACCTTAAAACCGAGGTAAGCGGTAAAAGTCGAGTACAAAAGACCCAATGAATCAGGAAAGTTTGTCAACTTCATCAAGTCAATATTCTTGCCATTCCCTTTCCACAACCCGGTCGTCTGCCACTCGCCGACGCCATCGATCGTCAAAATGGCAGCCTTGGTAAAAGGCGACGGATAAAAAGCCGCCGCAGCGTGGGACAGATGGTGCGGCGTGAAGAAAATTTTCTTTTTGAACCAGAGTTTTCTGATTGTTTGTTCAACCTTCAGTTTATAATCAAGCCATTCGGGCATGCCTTTCAAAAAAGGCAGGAGGGAAGACGGATAGCTATCGACAAAGGTTTCCAAAATCCTTTCAAATTTGAGTAGGGGTTTCTCGTAATATGAAACAAAGTCTACTTCAACAGAGGAAATTCCGGCTTTTTTAAGGCAAAAATCGATCGCCTGATATGGAAAAGCGTTATCGTGTTTGATTCTGCTGAAACGTTCTTCTTCAATCGCAGCCACGATTTGGCCGTCTTTCAGCAAACAAGCGGCGCTATCATGATAATAGGCAGATATGCCAAGGATATACATAAAAATAATTCAAAAGTCAAAGTTAATAGGCCGAACGAAAATATTCCGAATCGAGTTTTGTCACCGAAACATCTTGCCAATGACTGCTCTGTTTGTTTCGCTTTTTTTTAAATAATTTGTATATCAAAGCCGTAAAACCTATTATAAAAACATAGAATAAAAATAAAACCGTTCCAATAAAAATATTGTTTAATGTTTTAAAAGATCTTTTGATCATGTCTATCATATTATCGGATATAAAAAGACCGGTAAAGGAGAGATCTGGGCGCTGATGATCAATAAAGCGATGATGATCAAAAATAAAACTATCGGGATGATCCAGATCTTTTTTGTCTTCATTCCAAGAATAAAAATCTGTTTTATGGTTTCAAACATAATTCTTAACCTCAATTGAAAGGACAACTGGCAACAAATAGCTCTCTTAAATTATATACTGTTAGCCGACAATTTAATTCCGATGACAGTTTTTTATAAAAAACGCTTGCGCTTGTCGAGTATTTGCCCACTTTTGTTTCCACAAAAAACAGGTCAATCTGTTTCGCTTGAATAAAACTCTTGTTTACTTTCAAGTACCGTGACAAATTGCTCAAACCTGAAATAAATCTAATATGTTGTTTTCTTGAGAATTTTGTATTAATGTTCAAAAAATAAAATGCAGTTGTCTGGTCAAAGTCGCTTTTCGGGTCTCTTGAAAACAAAAATATATTAATCCGATTGGACGTAGATAAAAATTCTGCCAGGCCTTGCCAATCATAAGGCGGGTCGACAAAATTGACTCGAGGAAAATAGGCAAAAAAACTTATAAACATCAATAATAGCAATCCCGTAAAAAAAATTTTAAATCTTTCAAAATATCGGGCTACAAAATAACCTAGGCCAAAAGTTACCGCCAGATTGACTACGAAAAGATTCCTGCCCAAAAATATCGGGTAGTAAAAAACGGTAAACATGGCGCTCAAAACCAAAGGAATCATAAATAAACAAAACATTAATACCGACGCTTTAATATTGTCTTTTTTTAAAATATAGAGACCGGCCAGCGAACAAAAAACCAAAAACGCGGCGACTCCTCTGTTCAAAAAATTGATGACGGGCAGTAAAAACGATAAAGAAGCAATCCTTACATCAAATCGGGTAATATTAATGAACGAATCAATCAGTATTATTAATTTCTTGCTGTTAATAATCCTTCCGAATCCAGGCAATAAATAGCCTGAAAAAAAATTGACATTTTCCGTAAAGAACAAGTTAAAAAATCCTTTGCTATCTAAAAGAGTTTTCGTCCCGACTTCAAGCGCCAAAGATTTATTGAGGTTCACCAAGAAAAGGGGTAAAGTCGTCAAACATAGTATTGCTGATAAAAACAATCCGAAAAATATATTTTTTATTCTATTGGTTTTTACGGAACGGGATTTGACAATAATTAAGATAAAAAACACTCCTAAAGAAAGGAGATACCAAATACCGCTGTAGTCGCTAAAAAAAATAAAAAAATTAGTCAAGGCAAAGAAGATTATTTTTGGAATCGGTTGTTTTTGATTTTTTTGGCCATGAATAAAATCAAGCAAAAAATAAAGAGAAATTAAAATGAACAAAATCGTGAAGGGATATGGCCGGACTACCATATTCAAAGACATTTGGCTTTGGGATATGTCATAAAAAAACAGAACCAATAATGGAAAAAGCCTTTGCTTCTTGTCAATTTTTTTCGCTATTACGGGTATCAAATAAAGAATCATTGCTGACAAAAGCAAGCTAGGTAGTCTTAAAAAAAATGGATTGACGCTAATTTTTTGCCAAAAATGGAGAAAGATAAAGTATAAAGGCGGATGAGCCGTATCCCACTGCTTTTGCAAAATAAGATTCAAAACGCTGTTGTTTCGCGAACTAAAGAATATATAAGCTTCATCCCTCCAAAGCTGGGTATAGAGGGCGTTTATCGTCCGTAAAGCCATGCCAAAGACGAGTAAAATCAATAGCCAAAATTGCTCTCTTTTATCGAAATATTCATTCCAAAGGTTGATTTTCCTTAAAAATTTCTTCATAGGATTTTTTTTGCCAACAATCTTAAACCATTTTTTACATATAAAATTGTGTATTTATAATCTAAAAGATATGATAAAAGCTTACTAGGCCGACCGTAAAAATCGCGGTAAGCCTTTTTCAACATTTCATCTTGATTTTTTCTTGGAAAGTTCTTATTTTTTATAATAGCTTTTTCGCTGCTGTCAAAGTTTTTGATACCGTTATCAGTAAACATTTTTTTGGCGGCAACTTCTTCGTACAACCTCGTGCCGTAGTCAGGAGTCATGATGGAAAACGAGGCAAAATTAGGATCGAGCTTTTTCGCGAAATCTATAGTTTCCTGGGCCGTCTCGACATTATCTTTGGGAAAACCGATGATGAAATAGCCGAGCGTCCTTATGCCGACTTTTTTGCATAGATCAAAAGAATTTTCTAATCGAGTCAAACCTTTGCTCGGAGCATATTCTTTAAGAATGCCTGGGTTGCCAGATTCAACTCCAATCTGAACGGTATGGCAGCCGGCTTTTTTCATAAGTTTTAGTAAGGGTTCTGACAGATTGAAGCTGTGGACATTGGCGCTCCAGCTGAAACCATATTTTTCTCTAATTAATAGATTACAGATTTCTCCAAGATAAGGAATATATGTATTGAAAGTCGAGTCTTCAAAAAATATTTCTTTGACCCCGGATTTTTTCATCTCGTCAAACTCTTTTTTCAGATCTCTAATGTCCCTTCGGTAATAAGTTAAAGCACTGGCAATGCAGAATTTGCAGTTAAAAGGGCAACCAAAAGAAGTCATCGCTGTCATCATCGGCTTATTTCTGATGATAGGCGTCGAATACTTGCCGATGGGGAAAAGGTGATATTGCGGCGGTTTTGCTAAACGAACTACCGACATGGGTTTCAAGCAGTTGATTTTTCCCAAATGCAGCGAATGGTCTTTATTGCGGTACGAGATTGACTCGCATTCGGTGTTTTTCCCTATTAGATAATCGACTATAGACGGATTAAAAAAATTGTGGATGATTCCGCCGACAAATGAATATTTTTTCAAAAAAAATTCCGGCCTGAAACAAGGAGTATTTCCGATCAGGTAGATTTTTCTATTCTTCAAGGCTTTTAACCCGTTCAAATCTACCTGATAACTAACCGTACCGGTTAAAGCGATAATAACTTCGGGATCAAACGAATCAATGATTTTATATGTTTCCCGCCAATTAATCTTTTCGGCGACGGCATCGATTACTTTAAGCTCGGATCGACCTTTCAGCATTCCGGAGAGGTATAGTAAGTCTACCGGAGGCCAAATATAGCCGGACTTTGACGTAAAACAGCAATAATTGTCCCTGATAATCGGCCCTTTGTATGGGCAGTTCAAAAGGAGTATCTTCATCATAAAATTTTATAAAAACTGGTGTTGGAATCAAATGGCAGGTTCGGATGAACCACTAGGGTCAGTCTCTCTCTTATCTTTAAGTCGCTAAAATCTACTGATTTTCCTTCCCAACTCAGATAAACGTCGCTTCCCTCCCCGTCAATGACCCAAGTCAAAGGCAAGGCTATCTTTCTTCTACCAAAAAAGTTGGAGATTATTGCTAACAACTTTAAAGTCAGATAACCTAATTTTGCTTTCAAAGTAAAACGTCTGACTTTTTTATACGAGCGGATGTGCTTGATCGAATATTTTTTCGCCATTTTTATTGTCACTTCGGAAAAAGGATAAAAAGCATGGAGGTGCTGATGGCTGTTTAGTTCAAAAATCGCTCTTCCTGATTTAAGAAACTTCTTGATTTGCTGCTCTGTCTCTTTTTCGATTTCCTTGACATCAATCCTGCCTAAAATGGCTTTCAAAAACAAAACCGGGCTAGGATAAAAGTGCCCATTTTCATCGACCAGTGTTTTTAATCCCTTGGAAACAGGCTTGCCTTCGATATAATTCAAATGGAGACCAAAATCGACGTCCTTAGGCAATTTATTTATCGTTTTCGAATCGGCAAAGTTGATTAAAACCGAAACTATGGAAAATTTTTTCACCTTAGAGACGATAAATTCCACCGACTTATGATCATAACCAAAATCATCGGCGCTTAATCTTATACTATTCATCGACTAACTCCTTTCTTGCCTTCACCAACAAAAAAATTTCTTTAAACGATTGGATAAGTCGAGTTTTCGTCGAGAAACGGGATTCCCTAACCTCTTTTACCTCTACCGGTAACTCTATAACCTTCAGTCCATCTTTGACAGCACGAAGAACTAATTCCGTATCAAAAAAATGATGATCGGTGAGGTTTTTTTTAACGATCCTGATTATCTTTTGTTTTTTATAGGCCTTGATGCCATGAGTATCTCCTTGATAACCAAAAGCAATGTTAATAAACACGCTGACTAATCTTGTAACCAATATTCTTAATTTAGACCGGCTATCTTTTGATAGACGATGAAGTTTGGAACCAATAATGATATCGTAACTGTCAAGTAATGATAAAGCTTCCTTAAGGAAATTGAGGTCGATGAAATCAACGTCAAGCTGAATGATATTGTCATATTTGGCCTTTTTGATTCCGATTTTCAAAGCCAAACCATAACAGGGTTTTTTTAACCTAAAGACTTTGACTTGAGGATATCCGCGGGAAATTTTTCTGGCTATTTTGAAACTACTGTCTTTACTCCCGTTTTCAATCAATAAAATTTCGAAATTCTCGATTTCCTTGATTTTTTTTAAAGCAAAAACTAATTGACCGACAGTTTTAGCTAACAATAATTCTTCGTTATATATCGGTATAAGGACAGAAATTGATTTCATTTCTCAACTGTTGGAATCAGTTTCTTGGACAATAAATAATTAAAAACTTCTTTGGCTATGAATTGATGGCCTAATTCGTTTACCTGATTTTGCTTGGAAAAATTATATTGAGGTTCGCTAATGCTGTCAATTAAATCATAATATACTTTTCCCGTCCCTAAACCTTGCCCCAATACCTTGCTGGTCGCGCCGGACAGATAAGGACTGATTACAACTATTGGACCAGAAAATATGGACCTAAAATCAAATAAATATGTCTTGTCTATGGCTAAAAGTTTGTCGTCGCCTACTTCTTTTCTAGTATCGGCAAAGGCTTCAATATCAAGTGGAGTCTTTCCCCACATAACTTCATTGAATTGGTAAAAAGTGTCATTATTGACATACCATAGCACTAGATCGGGTTGATATTTTAGTCCCCGTCTTTCAAATCTCCAGACTTGATAAGGAATATCATAACCGTCAACGGCAACGTTAATAACTTGAACCCTCCTACCTAATAAATCCTCTAACCTCTCCGTCCAGTTGTCCTTAGTTTTGACCATTAAGCCAAAAGCCGTGTCGCTACCAACAACAACTATCCTAAAAATGCCAGGAGGTTTTTTTAGCGAATAATCAAACCTATCGTTCAAAGTATCTTGGTTAAAATGATATCCTCCTTGCGGATTATCTTGACGCAATTTATAGATTTTTGGATCCGGTTCGGAAAAATAGTCGAAGCGGAAAATAATATTTCGGCAGCTTAAGACAAAATTATCAATACAGAAATCAAATATTTGTTTGTTTTGGGTTTTGGATAAGGCATCTTTTGGAACTTTTGTTAACTCATTCAATTCTTGGTCAACGAATGATTTGGCTTGGGCTTTTCCTTCCAGTTTTGATTTTAATTGATATATTTTAGAGATTAAATCTAGGTTATCAAAACGATCTAAATAATAACTTTTTTCATAAAATTGAAGAGAGTTTCTCAAATCGTGTTTCTTTTCGTAAATTTGTCCCTTTTCTCTAACTGCCTTGTTGTCAAAAGGAACTAACTTTAAATATAAATCCAAATTATTTTTGACCAACTTACTGTTAATCGATTGATCGAAAAAAACAATAATTAAACTAGAAATTATGAGCACCGATATCGACAATCCAAAAAAAAGCTTCGTCAAAAATTTTTTATCAAAGTAAGTTTTTTCATCGTAGATAGCCGCCGATAAAATAATGAATAATATGAAGACCGAGTATATTTTATATGTGTAGTCTGTCTGGAAGTTTATCAATAAATACAAGAACAGCAAAAAATACGGGGATTTTTTTTCTGATCTTTTCAGAATCATAAAGACAAACGCCAAAAGAAATACGGCACCAAACATACCGGAACCAATTAATTCTTCTAAAAATATGTTGTGGGTGACCTCTGTCCATTGACTCGGTTGACTAACATGTTGAGTTGAGACATAACCGAAATTGCCACCGCCGAAGCCGAAAAATGGCCTTTCCAAAAATCCGTTTTTGATTTGTTCTAGATAACCATTTCTTCCCGAAAGCAACTCTTTATTAGCCAAATAACCGGTTTGATGAAAAGCCTCTAAAGTCTTGGAAACTAAGGGTAATTGAATTAATGATGGAATTACTAGCCAAAACAGTAGTATCAAAAAAATCGCTGATAAAACTACCGACTTAGCAGTTCTGTCTTTTCTTAACAACCAAAAGAAAGATAGGGTAAAAATTAATGCCAAATAAGACGAACGGGAATAAGAAAGAACAAAAAACGGTGAAATCAATAAAACTGGTGCATAGTTGCCATAAAATAATAAATAAACTATCGTCATCCCTAAAAAATCACCCAAATGATTATGCAGGCCAAAAACTGTCTTAACCAACTGGTATCCTGTCATCTGAACATTTCTCAAAGGAGGCAACAAAAACGAAGAAATAAAGAATAGAATAAAAATAATTGTGCCAAGTATTATTTCGACATTAATAATTCGCCTGGCTTCTTTTTTGAATTGGTAAAAAAATAAGAAAATCATAAAAGAACTCAAATAAAAAAGGAGCTGTAACAAAGAGTTCTCTTTATTGACCGCGTTAATTAGAGAAATAAAATTCATTATTAACAAACCAGTAAAAACTAAGGTGATTTTTTTCGGAAAAACTATCTTTTTCTTGCTAAAAAAAATGAAAATCGACAACAAGGTCGGTAAACAAAAATAAATCAATAGGAATAGATTCCTATTGATCCCTAACCCTTCACCAATAAAACTGATGACAAATAAGCTGGAAACGAAAAATGTCATGAGTATAGAATATCACTAAAGCGGCTTTCCTTGACACATAAATTGAAGTCTGATAGTCTGAATATAGCATGAAAAAGGTTGTTTGGCTTTATATCATTATTTTTGTTGTCATCTTAATCCGTGGACAACTCATTCCTTTTCCTTCGTTTGTTTATGGTCAATATACAGCTACGCCTACCAATACGGCCACGCCGACAAATACACCTACGCCAACCTCGACTAACACTCCAACTCCAACCCCAACTGCGACTCCAACACCGATTCCCCATTGGACCAAACTAAAAAATACTTCTTTCTCGTCTGTCAATGGCCTGAGCAATCCTATTCCGCCAATTGTTTCCGCTTATGATACCGATGATGACGGCAGCCGATACTTTATTATCGCATCAACTAATTACAGCCCAGGCATGGCGACTGCCCAGTCGTTTTATCTGAACGGGGCCGACGTATCGACCAATAAATGGCAATCTAGTTTTACCAAAGCGATCACGATGACACCGACGGATTTTTTGAGTTACGTCCAGTCGAGAAAAGTATATACCTCCTTTACTAACGTCAGCGACATCGGGACAAATAGCTACAATAACCAAATTTTGGTATCCAGCGGGTCTTTAATTGTCAGCAGTTCTAACGTCAGCAACTTCAACAACCGGAATCTCGTCGTCGTTGTCAACGGCAATTTAAGTTTCGACAACACCCTAACTTCATTTATCCCCAGCGGGACACCAACTAATGGCCATATCGCCTTTTTGGTGACCGGGTCAATAACCTTTGCCGATACGATTACCGAAGCCGACGGCATCTTTGTGGCGCCGACGATAGATTTAGGAACGACCGTCAACCAAGGATTAAAAGTCGTCGGCAATCTGGCTGCCTTGACAACTCTTACCAACAACAGATTCTGGAGCAGCAATGCCAAACCGTCGGTATTTATTGTTTTTGACAAGAGCTTTTATATTTCCCTGTTGCCCTATCTGTCAATCGCAAATTATAATTGGCAACAATTACAGTAATATGAAAAAAGCCCAAGCTTTACTCGTTACGATCATGGTCTTGGCGACCATAATGACGCTTGTGTTGGCGATCTCCTTCCAATCT
This sequence comes from Patescibacteria group bacterium, assembly GCA_023381015.1. Lineage (GTDB taxonomy): Bacteria > Patescibacteriota > Microgenomatia > UBA1406 > GWC2-37-13 > GWC2-37-13. The sequence continues at coordinate 85,585 of JAMCTE010000016.1, forward strand.
GTCACGGAAACGCAAACCTCAAAGCTAGAGGAAGAGAACAAAAAAGCCTTGGCGGCGGCTGAGGCGGCTCTTGAAGTATCGATAAAAACCGGTACAAACTCAACCCTTGGCGCCGGCGGGAGCCCGGAATTATCAAATATCACCGGATTCACCGGTGGAGCAACTGTGTCAAGCCTAAATAGTAATACTTTTACGACTCAAACTGTTGAAAAAGACGACCAATACACTTTTTACTTGTCTACATACAATCCAAACACCAATCCGCCCTCCCTTGGGACGACGTCGACGGATGAACCGATTACGATCTGTTATGAGGCCGGTTCGACCAACCCCGCCCTGGAAGTTACCGTCATAAAAACAGATCGGATTGAAAAGTATGCGATTGATCAGGATCAAACCAGGATTACCAATGCCTCACTTTCTTCTCAAAATGTTTGTCCGGACAACAGCTTTAAGTATTCCTACACGATTCCTTCGGGTACCAACGGAGTAGGCACTAATGCTCAGTTGCTGATCGTCAAAGTCTTATTCAACGCTTCGAAACTATATTTTTCAAGAAGCTCTGTCTTCCCGACCCAAGGAAAAGCAGCCACAAGCGAAGTTAATTCGACGACCGGAGGCGTTTCCAAAAAAGTATATCTATTCCAAACCTACCCACAGATTCCTAATGACTTTTTTGACACTTCATTTTAAGCAAGGGATTTTTTTATCAAACCGACTAGCCTGTTAAATTCAATCTTTTTTTTGGCTTCGCGCATCACCATGCCAACCAAGAAATTAATGACGTTGGTTTTTCCAGCTTTGTAGTCAACAACAGCTTTCGGGTTAGCCAAAAGGACTTTTTTGATAATGTCGAGTAAAAATTCGTCGGAGACTTCATCGACCGAGGTCAATTTTTTGAATTCGGCAATGGTTTTTATTTTCTTATGGACCATCGCATTAACCAACTTCTCCACCGACAGTTTTTCTTTTGTTGCCGTAGCAAACATTTCATCGAGCCGATCGGCATCGCTGGCAGTTTCAAACAATAGCTCAACCAATTCCGGCTTTAACCGGTATTCTTCCTGCCAACTTTTTAACCTCAAATCAAAATCAACCGGATTGGATTTGGTTATTTCACCAAGCCATTTGCTATCGATATTAATAGGAGGCAGGTCAGGGTCTGGAAAATATCGATAATCAGCCGCTTCTTCCTTTGTTCTTTGGGAATAAGTCCTGTTTTTTTCGGCGTTAAAACCTCTTGTCTCCTGGATTGGTGTTTCCCCTTTTTCTAAGATTTCCTTTTGCCTTTCAATCTCATATTCGATTCCCCGCTCCAAAAAACGAAATGAATTTATGTTTTTAAGTTCAACTTTATAATTTGGTAATTTTAAATTTGAAATTGGTTTGTCATTTGTCATTTGAGAATCGACATTTAGAAGCGAAATGTTCGCCTCCAACCTCATTCCGCCTTTTTCCATATCGGCGTCCGATATGTCGAGGTAGCGAACGATCTGACGAAGTTTCTTTGCGTATTCTTTGGCTTGAGCTGCAGAATAGATCTCCGGTTCGGTGACAATTTCGACTAATGGTACACTTGATCGATTAAAATCAATCAAGGAAACATTCTGGCCGTCGACCTCTTGATGAATCAACTTTCCCGTATCTTCTTCCAAATGGACTCTGGTTATGCCAACCAATCCTAGAGGCGTTTCCACTTTTCCTTGATAACAGAATGGCAAATCGTACTGACTGATCTGGTATCCTTTTGGCAGATCTGGATAGAAATAATGTTTTCTGTCGAATTTGGAAAGAGAATTGATCTTGCAGCCAAGGGCTAAACCGAGTTTTATCGTCCACTCTATGGCTTTTTTGTTGGCGACCGGCAAAGCCCCTGGTAAGCCTAGACAGACCGGACAAGTATAGACGTTTGGTTTACCTGCGTGGAATGGATCATTTTTGCAGCTACAAAACATCTTGGAGGCAGTTTTAAGCTCGACATGAACTTCCATACCGATAATCGGCTGATATTTTTTATCCATTCTTGAATTTAGGGTGAATCTTGTAATACTCTGTTTCTTTTTCAAAAAGATAGGCTGTTTTATAAAGCAGCTCTTCGCTAAACTGCGGACCCATCAACTGCATTCCTACGGGCAGATCATCGACAAAACCGCTCTGGATACTCAAACCCGGGATACCGGCTAAATTTACAGGACAAAGAAAGATATCAGAAAGATACATTGCCAATGGATCGTCTGTTTTCTCTCCGATCTTGAAAGGCAAAGTCGGAGAAGTCGGAGCGACTATGACGTCAACTTTTTCAAAAGCCTTTTCAAAATCTTGTTTTATCAGGGTCCTCACTTTAGCCGCCTTAAGATAATAAGCATCGTAGTAGCCTGACGAAAGGGTGTACGAACCAAGCATAATCCTTCTTTTCGCTTCGGCGCCAAAAACCTCCCTAGCTTTGCCGTATCTGACTCCGTCGAACCTGGAGAGGTTCGAACTGACCTCGGAGGGAACAAGAATGTAATATGCGGCCATAGCGTAATCTGTATAAGGTAAGGAAATTTCTTGTATTGTGGCTCCGAGTTTTTCAAATACTTGCAATGAATTTCTTATGGACTCGTCAATCTTTTTATCGAGGCCTTCGACAAAATACTCTTTTGGCAAACCTATCTTTAACCCTTTGATACTCTGCCCGAGCACTTTCGTATAGCTACCAACTTTCTCCGGAACAGTGGTGCTATCGTAAGGGTCAACTCCTGCAGTCACTTCCAAAACCTTAGCGTTGTCATAGACTGTTTTGGTCATGTGGCCTATGGTATCAAAAGAAGAAGCCATGGCAATAATGCCGTACCGGGAAACTCGGCCGTATGTCGGTTTTAAACCGACCAGGTTGCAAAACCCTGCCGGCAATCTGACCGAACTACCGGTATCTGTGCCTGTACCGACCAATGAAGCTCCGTAGGCAACAGCCGCCCCTGAACCGCTGCTTGATCCTCCAGGCACCCTGGTCAGATCATATGGATTTTTTGTCGGCTCATAATCGGTGTTTTCCCCCGACGAACCGTGGCCCCAAGCGTCTTGGTTGGTTTTTCCTGTGATTATCGCTCCGGCCGCCAATAACTTTTTGATTACCGTGGAGTTGAAGGGAGGAATATAGTCGCCGATGATCTTTGACCCGGCAGTCGTCCGGATTCCTTCGGTCGTAAAAAGATCTTTGACAGCGACAGGAACTCCGAGAAGCGGTTTTTTATCAAATATTTGAGCGTCTTCTTTTATCAAATCATCATATTCTTTAGCTTGCTTTAAAGCATTTTCCTCATCCAGAGTCAAAAAGGCATTGATTTTTTTATCGTTTTTTTTTATGTTCGAGAAAGTCTCTTTAGTCAACTCGAGACAGGAAAAAGTTTTATCTTTTAATGCCTCAATCGTGTCTTTTATGGTAAGTTCCAGTAGATCCATATCATTCCGTCAAAATCGCCTTAACTTTAAACAAGCCGTTTGCTTTGGATTTAGTATTTGCCAAGGCTTTATCCTGAGGTAGGGTTCGTTCTTCATTGACCTTGTCTTCCCTGAAAACATCTGTCAGTCCGGTGATCTGACTCGACGGCTCAATCTTTTTCGTATCTACTTCTTGTAGTTTATCTATATAGTCTATAACCGAAGAGAGTTGCTTCTTGAACATTTCTACTTCTTTATCATTCAAGGTCAAATTGCCCAATTTGGCGATATGAATGATGTCTTCGCTCGTCAGATGCTTTTTTGCCATGGATTTATTTTACAACAAAGTTTATGAAGATTTATAGCCAATCTTCCTCAGGAAACCTTTTCTGTCCTTTTCATCGTTTTCCGTTTCGACGCCGTTTGGCGAACCGCCATCGATAACTCCCATTATGCCGCGCCCCTGTTTCGTCTCGACGACGATTATTTCTGTCGGATTGGCAGTCGCGCAATATATCCTTGTCACCTCTGATAAATTTTTTATCCTGTTTAGTACGTTAATTGGAAAAGCATTATTGAGAAATATGAACAATGAGTGTCCGGCACCGACTTTTTCGGCATTCTTGACCGCTAGTTTGATCATTTCTTCATCTGTGCCAACCTTTCTGATCTTTCTTGGACCTGAGGCTTCGCAAAAAGCCAGACCGAATTTTATCCCCGGCACTGCTTCCACTAAAGTTTCATAACAATCCTCGACCGTCTTGATAAAATGCGACTGGGCCAAAATGAAGTTAATTCCCTCTGGTTTTTCTATTTTCACATTTATAAATTTCATAATAATATTTTACTAAATTATTTTTGATCATCATCGAAGAATTCATAATAGCTTAAAACGCAGGTGGAGAAAAGCACCATCCAAAAAACAAATTCCTCTATAGGAAACTGGAGTTTAAACAAAGAAATCGTTACCCAGCCAATATAATCTTTACCATTAAAACGCCAATGATTTAAAGATAAGCCAACCAGCTCAAACATCAATCCCTGGTAAAAAAAATAGGCACCGGCTTTGACAAATTTTGATACTAACCTGGGAAAAAACGATAAAAAACTGACAATGGGCAGTAAAACAAAGATTAAACCGGCAGAAATATAAAAATAGCGAATATCTAAAAAGGAGCGGTTTAAATAGTAAATCAAAAATGTAACAACTAACAAAGATATGGCCGCGACAATAAAATATTTCAGATTAGTGTCTTTAAGATTATGCCTGCCCTTATCCAAAAAATGTTCATAAAGCATGATTATGTCATAAACTAACAAAAACCCCCAAACCAGATCTTCAACAGGGACAAGGTTAAATAATCTTAAAGAAAAAACCGTATGCGGAACAACCCAAGCAAGACTGCTAACTGCAAAAAAATCACCGATAAACGCTCCAACTACACCCATAATTAGTGCAAAAATGAATGACTTCTTTACCGCATGATTATTTCTAAAAGAAAGATAAATTGCCGGTATCCCAAAAAATAACAGCGTACTGGTAAAATAGTCTGTTCTAAAAATCAAAGACGCTATCGTTGCAAAAATCGGAGATAAAATAAGAAAAACAATGTCAATCTTTTTTGAAAGAAGGCTGTGTTTTCGTTTTATCATGAAAAAATGTCCGCCTTCGCTAAAAAGCTTCGGCGGGACTATGTCGGGGCGGCGGGACTTGAACCCACGGTCTTCAGACCCCCAGCCTGACGCTTTAGCCATCTAAGCTACGCCCCGTTATGCCCTATTTTATATCACTTTTTGTAAATAATCCTGTTTAAATTAGAAAAAAGATTGTTGACTATCTCTTTATGGTTTAAAGCAACGTTAACCAATTCTTTTTTATCATTCTGCAGATTATAAAGTTTGAATTCAGGATCTTTACTTGAATAAAAATAATTAACTATTAGCTTATATTTATAATCCATGATCGAATCAATGTTCGGCCCTTCAGAGATAAGGTACTGATTCTTCTTTGCATAAGAAAGATTGAGAATCGAATCTGTCAGATCTATGCCGTCGAAACTAGCTCCTTTTGGCTTATTGATACCAACCAAGTCCAAAATCGTGGGAAGTAAATCGATGTTCTGCACCAGGTCACTATTTTTCACATGTTTAATTTTTGGGATATGCATAATTAATGGCACTTTTGTTGTCTCGTCATATAACCCATCAACAGGGTGACTCATGAAACCATGTTCATTAAAAGCTTCGCCGTGAACAGACGTAATAATTACAACCGTATTATCTGCGAGTTGTTTGTTACTCTTTAATAAATCAAATAATATTTTTAATTTAAGATCCAAATAGAATATCAATTCATCATATAAATCTCTACCATATTGGAGTGTATCTTTATTTCTAGCTAATAACGACAAATAATATTGTGTATAAAGTTCTTTAGAATAGATATCGGGGACGGAAGTATCAAAAATTTTTTTTGCTTCTTCAAGATTGCTGGCTTTTCTTAACGAAAAATATATCTGTAAAGCCTTTGATTCTGGCACATTGATATAAATTTTTTTTAGATAAGAAAGCAAAAAATTATAGAATCCGCTAGTAAATGAAAAGAATTCTTTAGAAGTCACAGGTATGTCTGAAAAATATTTTTTAGTATAGAGTCTTTTTTTATTGCCGTCTTCAAGATCATCAACAGAATAGGGACTGTGAACCCAGTAAGTCTGTAAATACATGAACGTTTTTTGTCCTTTTAAATTATTTTTAATTAATTCCATATAACCCTGCTGCCAAGCATCAATATTATCAAGAGTGTTAATTTCTTTGAACCCTGGAGTTATTGGTTGGTTAGGGTCATTGATTGATCCAATGTAGATAGTTTTATAACCTGTTGTTTCTAAAATTTGCGGTAAAGTGACAATGTTTTTACTTAGCACGTCCCCTTGTTTTTCTATTCCATGATGTTTTGGATATAGGGAGGTAAAAATGGAAAAATAACTGGGCAAGGTCCAACCACCGTTGGAATAAGAATTGGAGAATATGACATTCTCGCTGGCAAACTTACACAAGTTAGGAGCGGTATTTCGATCGTAACCGTAACAAGGCAGATGATTGGCGCCCAAGGTATCAAGGGATATTAAAATGACATTACAATCCTTACAGATCGGCCTGATAAAAAAAGATTTTAAATCAATATGAAATATTGTTAAACCAAGATAAATGACAATCAAAAGGAGACAAAAATTGACCAAAACGATTGGTTTTTTGAAAAAATTTAACACTGTTTTATTTTATCTTTTGTAAACTATTTTTCTTAAGTTCTCTAATAAATTAGCAATGATTTGCGGGTAATTTTTAAATACGTTATCTTGTTCTTGAGGATCTTTGTCTAAATTGTACAATTCATATTCATTATGGAGACTATTGGCGTCATTTTTTACATATAATTTCCAATTTCCATATCTTATGGTATCGACATTTAAACCTTCGCTAATAACATAGTTGTCTTTTGTAGCATTTTTCTTGCCCAAAAGCTGGCTTGCTAAACTTTTTCCGTCTATAGACACATCCTTTGATTGATATATCCCCAACAAATCTAATACCGTCGGATAGATGTCAACGCTTTGAACAGTATTATTGATAACTTTGTAGCTGAGGAAAGGAATACGCACTATTAATGGAACAGATGTAGTTGTATTATATAATTGGTCCTCCGGATGCAAAAAATAACCATGCTCCATGAATTCTTCTCCGTGGTCGGAGGTAATTATTAAGATTGTGTTATTCTTGAATTCTTTGGAATCAATAAAGCTGAATATTTGTTTTAGATTTGAATCTAAATAATAAATCATTTCGTCATAAATCGCTTCGACATAAGAAGAATTATTTCTAGACAAAAGACTTTCATAATAATCTCTAAAATATTTTACTTTATCATCAAATGAAACAAGTTGATTAAATATCAAAGACTTGCTGTAAAGATCTTTTGATGCCTGTAACTTTGCAATTAAATCCTGTCTCTTTGAAAACGAGTTGATTATATGATAGTGACTTTTGTCGCTAGTTAACCGACTCATAAGAAAATCATAAAATTCCTGAGAAAATTTACTATAATCCTCATATCTTGTTGGTATGTCGGATGCGTTTTCATTTGTAAATAAACGTTTGCTGTTAGAACTTGCAACATTGCCTACAATATAAGGATCGTGAACCCAATAAGTGTGCAAAAACAAAAAGGTTTTTTTACCCTGTTTTGAGTTTTTTACTAATTCATCGATGCCTTCCGACCAACCGACCGTATATTGAGGGTTATAGATTATCTCATCAAAACCTCTTCCTAAACCTTTGTTTAAAGGCAATGAGGGATCTTTTGTTGGGCCATCCCATATGGTAACGTAACCATTATCTTTCAAAATTTGCGTTAATGTGGGAATCTTTTTACTTAAAGAGTCGGTAGTCAATTCAACTCCATGATGCTTCGGATAAAGGCCAGTAAATATTGAAAAATGACTAGGCAAGGTCCAACCGGCGTTCGAATAGGCGTTTCTGAAAAAAATGTTCTCGCTGGCAAACTTACACAAGTTAGGAGCGGTATTTCGATCGTAACCGTAACAAGGCAGATGATTGGCGCCCAAGGTATCAAGGGATATTAAAATGACATTACAATCCTTACAGATCGGCCTGATAAAAAAAGATTTTAAATCAATATGAAATATTGTTAAACCAAGATAAATGACAATCAAAAGGAGACAAAAATTGACCAAAACGATTGGTTTTTTGAAAAAATTTGCCATAACTGTTACTATATCAGTATGAAATTAAAAGTATTTTTTATTATAACAATATTACTGTTGGTATTTATTGTTCTTTTTGGGCGAATTAAAAGCTGCAAACAACTCTCTTGCCTTACCATGACCAACTTGAATACTTTCAAAATAAAAAACATTTACCAAGAAGATAAAAATGACTTCAGGGCTCTTTATTCAAGTAAAGATGACTTGTTAAGAGTCGAGGTCAAATCAAACATTGACCAGGCAACCGCCGACCAGTATATAACCGCGAACATCGCCCAAATCAAAGGGCTTTTTACCGATGCTTTGGCCCCTTATCCAGGAGTCGTTTCCGACACTGTCAGCTGCGGCCAAAAATATCAGCCGACTTTCGGGCAAACCACTAACAAGGACGGTTTGGAAATAAACTACCTTATTGCCTATTTAAATACCAATTTGACCTATGGATCTTGTAATGACGCCCAAATCGTCTATAAAGGCTTTGCCGCCTATTTTTACTGCCCAAAAAACAAGCAAGCCTTTCATTTGGAATTGATCGTCCCGAGAAAGACTTTTGAATCCTCTCCTAAAACTTATGAAGATCTGTTAAAAACAATCAAGTGTAATTAAGGCCTCGCCTTACTTAAATATCGAAAGCAGAGGTTTGCCTTGGACAAAGCTCGGAATTTTTTCTCCCAGTGCCTTCATGATCGTCGGATACTGTTGGATGTGGGTGATCGGAGTGTCGCCAATAAAGTTGTTCTTTTTGATTCCCGGCCCGGCAATCATGAAAGGCGTCCACATCCCCGGAACGTTAGGATCAACCGCCTGTTTATAGCCCCCGTCTATTTCCGGAGAAACAAAAATATTCAAGTCGTTCGACATATCTTCGCTCCAACCATAACCCGGATAGTTGGCAATCACCAGGTCGCCGGCACGATTCGGGTCTAAATTCAGCTCTTTGCCGACGTCTTCCCATTTGGTGATGTCAACTACCGGCTTGACGCCGTTTTCATCCTGTAGGCTCAACAAAGCATCGATCACTTGCTGCCGAAGCTGCTCGTACGCTGGTCCTGAAGCTCTCTCGTAATTTCCGGCCAGTCCATTAGGATTAATATAGACGTGAGCCATCTTAAGGTAAATTACCGTTGAGTGGGCCCAGTCGACTATGGGCTCGCCGGTTTTCGGATCGATGGTAAACTTCAACCAGCCTTTTTGGGCAAAAAAATTGTTGAGATTGACGTATCGATTGAGAGGAATATTGCCGTGGTCCGAGCTGAAAACGATATAAGTATTGCTCCCAGCATGTTTTATAATCTCTCCGATCATGTTGTCCAGTTTTCTATACATGTCAAATACTTCGTCGCTGGCTTCTTTTTTCTGTGCGGCGCTGGCTGTTTTGTAGAGCAAGCTTTTCGGGTCAAAATAAGGCATCAGGTACTGGGACGTCAACATTTGATTGGGAGTATAGATATCGTGGATGACGACGTTCGGATGGAATTGATCAACCAGAGCTCCAATCGCCTTGGTGTGCCAGTCAAAAGACATCGCCGCCTCGTCCATGAAAATTTTCTTGTCTTCGGGGTAGTAGCCCAGCTGGAACGGGAAGTTGTCGACGAAATCGACCATTGGCCCGGCGGCCTTGGTCATGATGTCAGCGCTCTCGGGCGGAAAAGCAATGTATTGGTTGAGGTTGTTGTAGAAAAGCCTGATCCGGTAGAATCCGCTGTTGTCTATTTTAATGACGGCGGCTTTGACGTCTGAATTGACGTTGATGGTAGAGTTTCCTGATTTCCACTTCAGGGTAATCGGCTCCCAACTGGTCCAGTTGCCAGGAGTAATGTCAGCAAAAATGGTTTTTTTGTCTTTGGAAAAGGCAACCCGGTCATAGTTTGTTTTATGGTCGTTGGTCGAATCGTAAATATACGCATAAACCGGCGTTCCCCAACCGACCATCGTCACTTCGTTGGCGGGAGAATAGCTTTTTGGAGGCTTTTCCCAACCTTGAGCGGGCTGAGCGTCAATATACTGAGTCAGCGGTGCGCCGGCATAAAACAGCTTTGCAGCCAGACCCTGCTTGATTCTCTGGACGAGATCTCCTTTGGTCTCAAAGTTTAGGGCGAAAAAGTCAGCTCCCCAGCCACCCCAGCGGCCACGCAATACCACGCCTTTATTGATCTCCGGCGGCGTCGAACCGGGAACAGATAGGATGGCCACTTTCATTCCAGCGTCCTCAAGAGTTTTCCAGATTGCCGGTACCTTCCTCGAAGTCGACCTGAATCCGGGAACGGTGATCTTATCGAGCGGTTGCCCGATGGTGTGCATTGGTCCGTCGTCTATGCCATGAACTTCGGGCAGCGAACCGGTCAACAAAGTAGCAAAGTTAACCGGGGTGTGGCTCGGAAAAGTCGGTTTGGAAAAACCATAGCTTCCCATCGTCATCAATTTTTTAATATTGGGCAATTTACCCTCGTTGGCCCATTTGTAGATATTAAAAAGACCGGGCTCGGCACGAGTCCCGTCGGGGATAAACCAGTAAAGCTTTAGGTTGTTTTTTACGTCGTTTTGATAGGTCTGAAAACCAAACCAACCGATAATAAGAAGAATTAAAATGACCAAGCCGAACTTTTTCATTTACTTAATGATAACAAAAAATTTTCTTTGTCAACGACTGATTCACCTGGAAAATATGAATATATTTATTTTTCCAACACCTCACTATATAATGATTGCTTATGAACTGGTTATTGGCAAGCCTTGTCATGTTCGTTTCCTCTATTGTTTATTATTTGATTACAAAAAAGGCGCAGGTAAACAAAATCGAAAGTAAACTCTACTTGGTAGTCAATTTTTCGATTCCCGCATTGCTTTATTTTCTTCTCTGCAAACTCAACCACGTTAATGTTTTTATTGACTGGAAATTTCTGGGAGAGATTTTTTTGATCGCCCTATTCCTAAACTATGTCGGCTCGACTTTTTCTTATTTTGCCATGATCGAAGCTCCGAACGCCGGCTACAGCGTCGTCGTCCAGAAAAGTTATGCCATCTTCACCAGCGTCGCCGCCATCTATCTGTTCCGCTCTACTTTGACGATAAAAAATTATCTGGCGATCTTGACGATCATATTTTTTACCGCTTTACTGACGATCGACCCGAAAGCGAAAATCAGTTTCAAAAACTATAAGTGGGTTGTTTATTCTTTGATTGCTTTCTTCTGTTTTGGTTTTTTAAGGTTGGGCAATAAACTGGTTATCTCGGCCGGCGTACCGACCATGGCATTTCTTTTTTGGTCGATGGTATTCAGCGCTATCATCTGTGCAGTCGATCTCATCGTCCACAAAAAATCCATCAAGACCAAACTGACCCAGGAAAATGTTTTGATTCTGATAGGAATCGGGGTCGCCGTCTCGGCTTTTTATTACTTTCTTCAGGTTGCCGACGTCACCGCTCCAAATATCGGTTATTCTAACGCCATTAACACTGCTTCAAACGCATTCTACACAGTCTTAGTCGCCCTAATCTTCAAAGATCATCTGTCTTGGAAAAAATTTCTCGCCGTCCTAGGAGTCACTGCCGGACTAATTTTGCTAGTCGTATAAACTTTGATTAATCAAAGTAGTATAATTTGTTGCGTATGAGTGACCAAAACAAATCAGACGAGGAAAAAAAGAAAGAAGAAGACTACGAACTGCGAATAGACGACGCCTGTCAAAGAGGTGTCGTTAAAGTACCTAAAGACAAAGAAAAAAAAGACCGGCCTCCTGATTGGAGCTGGGTCTAGTGATATAATTTAGTTCATGACTCGCTTCAGAAATATCCTCAAAAATCTTTATCTCCTTATCGGTATTGCCTGGGAAGAAGACAGGGCTCTTCTGACCGGATATTTCTTGACTGCTTTTATCTCGGTTATCTTGATGTTTATTGTTTACTTCTTCTATAAAGTCATGATCGACCAGGTATTTAAAGACATTACTTCTTCGCAATCGACGATCTTGTTTTTCGTCATCATCGGCTATCTTATGGTCGATTATCTTTCCCGCTTTGTCACCAACACCCTGAACTCTTTTTATTTTGAATTCCTGGTCAGGTCAAAATTCCAAAACGTCTTGACGAGAAAATTCATGGAAAAACTTGCCAAACTCGATTTTGCCAACCTTGAGGACGGTAAAGTCCGCAATTTGATCGCCAAGGTTTCCGATACCTTTACCTGGAGAATCCACGCCAATCTACAGATGGTCAATGCCATCTTATTCAATCTGGCTGCCATTTTGGTTTCTTTTGTCGTCGCCTATCGGTTGGGTTATGGTTATTTTATCGTCCTTTTTGTCTTTGCAACGCCGTTATACTTTATCCGCGCCAAATACGGCAACATCCAGTGGTCAATCTATTCGACCCAGTCAGATAAAATCAATTATCTTTGGTATCTTCGATATCTGTTTACCGAATTCCCGACCCTGTCGGAAATCAAAATCTACGGTCTGAAAGATTACTTTTTGAAAAAGGCTAAAATCATCCAAAACGACATCGTCGACCAATACAAAAAACCGATCATCAAACAAACGATTGTTTCCTCGTTGGTTTCCCTGGCATTACCTCTAATAATATTCTTTGCTCTACGCAGTTTCACCGTCGACATCATCAACAAAAAACACACTTTGGGCGACTTCACTTTTTTCCTCAATATTCTTTATACTTTTGTCGGACAGATTTCCGGATTGTTGATCAACTTTGGCGTCGTCTACGAAAACAACCTCTATGTCGACGATTTCTTTAAACTGCAAAAACTGGAAAATAAAATCACGGAAAAAAAGAAAGCACTAACCTTAAAATCTCCTCCCAAGGAAATAGAATTCGTCGACGTCAGTTTCAAATATCCTGATTCTGATTCTTTTGCTTTGAAAAACGTTAGCTTAAAAATAAAAAAAGGCGAAGACATTGCCATTGTCGGACACAACGGCGCCGGCAAAACTACTTTGATCAAACTGCTTTTCCGTTTTTACGACCCGACCCGGGGAACGATTCTTGTTGACGGCAAAAACCTGAAAGACTTCGACATCGACAATTGGTACAAACAGCTAGCGGTACTATTCCAAGATTTTGCCAAATACAACCTGAGCCTTAAGGAAAACATCGAGCTTGGCAAGATTGACAAAAAAGAAAATATCCATGATTATCTTGTTCAAGCCCAAGGCAAGGAATTATTTCAACTAAAGAAAGGCGCCGATCAAATCTTGGGAAGCTGGTTTGAAACCGGCGAAGAGATTTCTATCGGCCAGTGGCAAAAAGTAGCCATCGCCAGGGCGCTTTATCGCAATGCCTCGATTCTCATCCTTGACGAACCAACTTCCAATATTGATCCTCAGGCCGAATTTGAAATTTTCAACAATTTAAAAAATCTCTACAGAAACAAGAATTTGATTTTCATCTCCCACCGGTTTTCGACGGTGCGCATGGCCGATCAGATCTACGTCTTGGAAAAAGGCCGGTTGATCGAACAAGGAACTCACGAAGAGCTTTTGAAAAAAAATAATTTATACGCTAAGTTTTTTAACATCCAAAAAAAAGGCTATGAATAACAAAATCTCAAATGGCAAATCTCAAATGGCAAATCTATTAGTTGTTCTTATCTTTTCCGTTTGGAAGTTGATCGACGTCTGGTCGTTATTTATCTTGCAAAAAATCATTCCCTTTGCCGGCTTTTTTCCTTATAACCGCGAACTGTATGATTTCGGCCTGCCGCACGTCACTTCGGCTTTCGCCAACTTCGATGGAATCCATTACCTATTGATCGCGCACCGGGGCAACTATGCCCAGTGGGAACAGGCATTTTTTCCCTTATATCCAATAGCAATTAGGGTATTCAGCTTTTTTTTCCACAATGAACTCATTGGTGGATTGATTATTGCCAATCTGGCTTTTGTTGTTGGTTTAGTTATGTCCATAAAGTTATTCAAATGGAAAACTTTACATGACCAATATTGGTGGTTGATTTTTCTCTTGGTTTTTCCCACTTCGTTCTTTTTTGGCGCTGCTTATACCGAAGGATTATTTTTCTTGCTATTTATACTGACTCTCTACTTCCTAAAAAAAGAAAAATACTGGTTGGTCGGATTGTTTGCCGTTTTTGCTTCCTTGACAAGACTAATCGGAGTATTCTTGATTATTCCGATCGCTCTTCATCTATTCAAGCAGTATCAAGAATCAAAAATTAAATCTAAGAATTATATATTCAACAGTAAAAATCTTTTGCTGTTTAGCCCCATATTAGGACTGTCAATTTATTGTTTTTATCTCCTAAAAACTACCGGCGATCCTTTATTTTTTCTTACCTCTCAACCAGTATTTGGCGCCAACCGGTCAACTCATTTGATCTTTCTCCCCCAGGTAGTTTGGCGTTATATAAAAATATTTATTACGGCGGCCCATAATTTTCAATTTTACGTTTCCATTTTTGAATTCTTGGTTTTTTTTCTGGTCTTTGCAGTTTTGGTTTTAGATTTATTAAAAAATTTTGATTTGAATAAAAATTCAAAAATAAAAATTAAAAATTTTGACCGGTTAGGTTTAAATCTTTTCTCTTTCGCCAACCTCATCCTCCCGACTTTGACCGGTACTTTTTCATCAATTCCCAGATACGCTCTTTTCTCATTATCTTTTTTCCTGTTTCTTGCCGAAGTGAAAAATAGACGGATTAAGACCGTTATTGCTTTAGTTTTTTTTGTTGTCCATATTCTGATTTTAGGGTTATTCTGTCAGGGATACTTTATAAGCTAACATGAACAAACTAACCTATTTTCAACGGGGAGATTCCAAAGGGATGGGATTTTCCAATGGTCAGGACCGCTTTGGCGAAATCGCCTTTTTTGGTTTTTTGATTGTTGTTGGATTTTTTGTCACCCTTTTGTTTCTTCGTTTGTTTCAACTAACTATTGTCAAAGGCGAATACTACCGAACCCTCTCTGAAAATAATAGGATTAAGGAAATATTGATCGAACCAAAACGAGGGGAAATCCTGGATCGTAAAGGTTTTGTTGTCGCCAAGAACTTGGATCCACAGATCGAAGAAAGTTTTGATCAGATCAAAAAAGACGGCGGGAGAATTATTTCCAAAAGGGTCTACGAAACCCCCGAAGCCATCGCCCCTTTGGTAGGCTATCGCCAATTGGCTGACGCCAACGATCTAAAAAATGATGACTGCTTATTTAAACTGCAACCCGGCGATAAGGTCGGAAAAAAAGGCGCCGAAAAAATATTCAACTGCGCTCTAAAAGGGCAGCCTGGAAAAAAACTCATCGAGGTCGATGCTAAAGGCAAGTATCTACGAACAATTACGGTTATTCCTCCGATTGACGGTCAAAACATCCAGATGTCTTTCGACTGGGAATTACAAAAAAAGGCTTATCAACTGCTTCAAGGAAAAAAAGGCGCCATTATCGCAACCGATCCAAAAACCGGAGAGGTTTTAGCCCTAGCTTCTTCACCTTCTTTTAATCCCCAAGATTTCGAGGACGGCAATGACGTTGGCAAATATTTTCTGGATAAGAATCAACCCCTCTTTAACCGGGTTACCGAAGGCACTTACCCGCCGGGCTCTCTTTTTAAACTGATTGTCGCCACGGCGGCTTTGGAGGAAAAAGCCATCGATGAAAAAACCCAGTTTGAGGATAAAGGAATAATTCACGCTGGATCTTTGACATTCGGCAACTGGTATTATCTTGAATACGGCAAAACCGAAGGCATGGTCGATATTGTCAAAGCTATCAAAAGATCTAATGATATCTTCTTCTACGAAGCCGGCGCAAAAACTGGCGTCGATAAAATCAAGAAATGGTCTGACATCTACGGCTTGGGACAAAAAACGGGCATCGGCTTGGAAGAAAATGAAGGTTTGGTTCCCTCACCGTTTTGGAAAGAAGCGACTCTCCACGACCAGTGGTATACTGGTGACACCTATAACTTTTCGATCGGTCAGGGATATCTCGGCGTCACTCCTATCCAGATGAACCAAGTGACATCGACGATCGCCAACAACGGCGTCCAGTGCCAACCTCAGCTACTGAAAGATGCCAAACCCAACTGCCATAAACTGCCAATTTCGCAAAAAACCCTGGACTTAATAAAAGAAGGGATGAAAGAAGCTTGCACCACCGGAGGTACCGGTTGGCCACTTTTCGATTTTAAAACCAAAAATGGCCCGATACAAACTTCATGTAAAACCGGAACGGCCGAGTCGACCCAAGCCCAATCAGGACTGCCTCACGCATGGATTACCGACTATGCTCCCTCGAGTAATCCGCAAATTGCCGTTACGGTTCTTGTTGAAAACGGCGGACAGGGATCTGACGTCGCCGGGCCGATCGCCAAAGAGCTTCTGAAGACTTATTTTGAACGCAGCCAGTAAAAATAACAAATCTGCAAACAAATATACGAGTCGTTTAGAATTTTTCAAAAAATATATTTTCCTGGGGGATATTTTTTGCCAACAAAAATAGCCGCAAGGATTCGGTGATGTCTTTCCGGCCGCAGAGATAATAATCAACATCCTGTATCAGCTCTTTGTCTTTAATAGTTTTATCAAAAGCAGCGTCAACATGACCAAGATCAAAATAAGATCTTTCCTCAGCTTTTATCATATTGAGATCAGATTCCCTTGATAAACAGATTTTTGGATTGAATTTTTTTACTTGATCGAACAAATAGACGTCTTGATAAGTTTTAAGTCCCCAGAACACCTTATAACTCGAGATTGGCAAAGCATGACTTTCCAAAATGCTGATTACCGGAGCAATTCCCGTTCCCGTCGCTAGGAATACTTTTTCTCGGTTATTTTCCCTCAAAATAAACTGGCCGAGCGGACCCTGAAACTCCACCGTATCGTTAATATTTAATCCCAAAAAATAAGTCGATGCCAGTCCCCCGGAAACGATTTCGACGATAAATTCGACTTTGTCCTTGTGAAGACTAGTAGAAAATATCGAATAAAGACGGGGAACAAAAGCATTCCCTTTTGGCACTCTAAGAATTAAATACTGGCCCGGGATGAAATTGATTTCAGGAGGATCTACAAGTTTAAAAGTAAAGAAATAAATATTATTTGTAAGCTGTTTTTTATCAACGACAACTGTTTTATATATGGTTAACATTATAGCCTGGCTCTTTGATTAATTTCCGCTTCGACGAGTTCCCTTGGCCGGCCGAACTTCAATCTAGAAAGTTGAATGATCGCTTGGGAAACTTTCTCATTAGCCTGGGCCTTGTATTTTTTGATGTCCTTGGTTAAGTCAACAGAAAAAGGCGGCACCGGCTCGTTATCGACAATCGTTTTCATATAGACATGAAACCTTTCGACATTTATCAAATCCGACTCTCCAAAGACCGGTTGGTACTCTCTTTGCAAGTAAGAGGCATCGGTGACGCCGACACGGAAAGAAATCAAGCTTCCGACATTGCCAAAAACAGCGTTCTTGACCTCTTCCTCCATCTGGCCGATGAACTGGTTCGCCACCGTCAAGTTGAGGTGATATTTTCTCGCTTCGGAAAGGATGGTCGCAAAATCAGGAGTAGCAAAGTTCTGGAACTCATCAACGTAAAGAAAAAAGTCTCTTCTTTTTTCTTCGGGAATCTCTTGCCGGCTCATCGCCGCGACGAGAATTTTCGGGATTAAAACCAACCCTAGGAACGACGAATTCTCTTCGCCGAGCTTGCCTTTGGAAAGATTTATCAAAAGAATTTTTCCTTCGTCCATCACCCGCCTAAAATCGAAAGCACTCTGAGATTGGCCGATAATATTTCTCATTGTTTTGTTTGTGACGAAGCGGCCGAACTTGGAAACGATGTAATCAAGTACCTCTGACTTATGGAAATCTGATGTTTGGGCGATTTGATCGGTCCAGTATCGTCTAACGATCGGATCTTGAACCTTGGGAAGCAGTTCCTGGACATATTTCGGATCGGTCAACACCCGGACGACCTCGACAAAAGTACTCCCCGAATCACTCATTACCGTCAACATGGCATTCCTCACCGCGTGTTCGAACCTCGGACCGATGATGCCGGTGCGTTGCGGATCATAAAGCTTATACATCAAATTGATGATCGCCGTCGTCAAAAAATGTTTTTGATCTTCTGTCTTGGCTTCAAGAAGATTCAGTCCCATCGGACGTTCTACGTCGGACGGGTCAAAATAAACGACGTCTTCCGCCCTCTCCGGTGGAACAAACTTGACAATGTTGTCAATCAAATCACCGTGAGGATCGATGACGCAAACCCCGTGGCCGTCCCTAATATCCTGGATGGCCATATCTTCCAACAGGACTGATTTACCAGTGCCTGTTTTACCGATCACATAGACGTGACGACGACGGTCTTCAAAACCGATATAGACGGGTCTCTTAACGCCTCTATAGTAACCGTGACCAATAAATGTACCGCTGTCTTGCGGTACTTCGGCCGGTACCGGAGCAGTCTTCGCCTTCAACCATTGAATGTGGGGTGTCTCGACGGTCTTGTTGGGAAAATGGAATAAGCTCGCCAACTCGTCGGTCGACAGGATGGAAATCGACCTACCAAAAGGCCAAAACGACAGGTCGACGACGGGAAAAAATTTATAGATAAAATCAATCATAAAACTACCTTTAAAAATATTTTTTGCCGAAGTAAAACTGTTTAAATCAGAACTGAACTGAGAAAAAGCGTTTTTAATATTTTTCAAGTGAAGATCGGCAATCTCCTTATTAGGAGAAGAGACAACAAACTTAATTACAGTTTCGAACCCGGACCGAGAACATTTGTCGTCAATTTTCTCCAAAGTTTTCGGGTCGGTCTTGAAAGTGGCTTTCTCTGGATTGGCCTCGTTTTTCTTTGTCGAGGAAACATATGACTTTCCGGCTTTTTTCCACTTCCCCTCAGCCGGCCTGATCAAAATCTGAATCAAAGCTGCCTCTTTGTCATCCATTTTAGAAATTGCCGAAGTAATAGCTGCCAAAGAATCTATAGACAAATCCTTGTAAGTCTTGATCGGCATATAAGAAGCCTCTTTTGTGACTAAGGCCCCAAAGGCTACCTTCCCTTCCTCGCTGAAAATATTAGGTTCGTCGACTTTTCTGACGTCAGCATTCTGGTAATAGCTGTAAATGGTTTTTTCTATCAAATCAATGATTCTGGACGGAGCCGAGACATAGAATCTGATTTCCGATTTCCTACCTACCAGTTCAAAAGCAACAACGTCATCGACATCCAAAAATGAAAAAAGGCCTGATTTTTTGAGTGAAGAAAAAGAAGAAAACATCTGTTCGGCAGAGTCTATCTTGATCTCATTTTCCTTTGGAACTTTCACCTCGACAGTTACCATCTCTAGGGAGATTTTTTCCCTTTTTTTTAAACGCATATAGATAATGAGCAGATATATAAGGAATAAGACGAGTCCTCCGGCCAAAAGAGCAGCGACAGCAGCTAAACCGATCGTAATCAGGCGGTCAACTATGACTTGATAGACTAATGGATCCATATAAAAAGTATATAATAAAAACATGAACGACACGAAGCAAATCCTGGAAAAACTGAAAAAATTTAAGGTCAAACAAAACGACACGAATTGGTTATTTGTTCTGTTGATCCTATTCCTTGCTGTTAATATCTATTTTTCCCAAAACATCTCTAATATTTTTTTTGGTTTAGTAAACGGTGACAAAAAGTCGACCACCCAATTCCTGCAAAAGATTAAAAATACACCGGATTTTAATAAACGATTGGTTTTTTTCGAAACTATTTACGGTCCATCTATAAAAGACGAGGTCTTTTCCCAAGAAATCAAAATGGAAATGACGATCAAACAACTTGAACAGATGTTAAGTAAAAATCCTCAATCGCGGGATATTTTATATGCTCTTTATCAGTTGTATACTGCCAAAGGCGATCAATTGACTGCCAGCAGTTATTTACAACGGGCCAAAACCGTTGACCCGATGATAAAATGATCTTATGCTAAAACAGGCCCATCTCTATATAAAAGGCGACGTCATTGGAGTTGGTTTCCGGGCTTGGACGAAAATCCAGGCAAAAATTACCGGCGTCAATGGTTGGGTAAAAAATAGTTTCTCCCGTCCAGACGTTTTCGGCGTCAATGGTGGAGTCGAAGCCTTGATCCAAGGGGAAGAAGAAAAAGTAAACCAGATGGTCAAAACCGTCAAAACCGGACCGGCGGTTTCCCGGGTCGAAGACGTGGAAATTTTTTGGCAGGACGCCAAAGAGATCTTTGATTCTTTTGAAATCAGAAAGTAGCGACCGCATCAAGCTCTATTAAGACTCCTTTTGGTAAACTACTGACGCCTACTGTCGCCCTCGCCGGTTTAATTTTTCCGAAATATTGCCCATAAATTTCGTTTACCTTGGCGTAATCGGCCATATTGACCAAATAGATCGTTGTTTTGACGACTTGATTGAGGCCGGAGCCGGCATCAGCCAAAATAAGCCGTAAATTTTTTAATACCCGATTGGTCTGGGCTTCGATTCCAACTACGATTTCGTTTGTGGTCGGGTCGATTCCAATTTGACCAGAACAAAAAACCAGTCCATTTGCCTTAACGGTCTGGGAATATGGACCAACTGCCTTTGGTGAATTTTCCCGCTGATGTTTCATAAATAAAACTAACTAGTAACAGCTCCAAAAGAAGCGCTTGATACCAATTTGGAATATTTGTATAAGACGCCCCTCTGGTATTTTAAATTCGGCTTTTTCCAGTTTGCCGACCTTCTTTCCATCTCCTTGTTTGAAATCAAAACGTCAATCCGTTTTTTGTTTAGATCAATTCTGATCTTGTCGTTGTTTTTGACCAACCCGATCGGACCTTTATCATGGGCTTCAGGGGAGACGTGAGCAATCATAATGCCGTGCGTTCCACCGGAAAACCGTCCGTCGGTAACCAAAGCCACGTCTTTTCCCAGACCAGCGCCCATGATAGCCGATGACACCGATAGCATCTCCCTCATTCCCGGACCGCCTTTTGGTCCTTCGTACCTGATAACGACAACATCACCTTTCTTTATCTTTCCTGCCAGTATGGCATCTAATGATTCTTCTTCCCGATGAAAAACTCGAGCCCTGCCTTCAAAAAGACGGAGTTCCTTCCCGCTGAGTTTGATGACCGCTCCCTCAGGCGCCAGATTTCCTTTAAGAATAACCATGTGATGACCAGGTGGAGAAAGTGGTTTATCAAAGCTGTAGATGATATTCTGATGGTCTGGCCGATGAGGAGCATTCTTGATATTTTCAAAAACCGTCTTGCCTGTCACCGTCAAACAGTCTCCATGAATCAGTCCTTGATCGTAAAGCATTTTCATCACCATCGGTACACCACCAATCTTGTTTAAATGCGCCATCATATACTGACCAAATGGGCTGAAATTACCAAGCAAGGGGACTTTATCTCCTATTCTGTTGAAGTCCTCAATCCGCAAATCAACTTTAGCTTCATGAGCCAGGGCCAAGAGGTGCAAAATCGCGTTAGTCGAACCACCGAGAGCCCAAACGACGGCAATGGCGTTTTCAAAAGATTCTTTTGTGACGATATCCCTCGACCGGATGCCTTTTTTCATCAAGTTGAATAAGGCCTTAATTGAATCTTTGACGTCCTGCTTCTTTACTGGAGAAATCTGATTATCATAGTCAACGGCCGGGTGAGAAGCGCTTCCAGGAAGACTCATACCCAAGGCTTCGATTGCCGAAGCCATGGTATTGGCGGTATACATTCCGCCACAGGCACCGCAACCGGGACAAGCTTTTTTTTCAATTTCGGTAAACTCCTTGGTGGTGATTTTTTTGGCCGATATCTTACCGACGGCTTCAAAAATGGACACGATGTTTAAATCTTTTCCCCGATAACGTCCGGGCAAAATCGTCCCTCCGTAAAGAGTCACTCCGATAAGATTGTTACGCAAAATGGGCATCAAGGCGCCGGGAATCGTTTTATCACAACCAGCTAAAGTGAAAACGCTATCGGCCGCGTAACCCTCCGTCATTGTTTCGATGGAATCGGCGATCAACTCCCGGCTGACCAGAGAATATTTCATTCCTTCCATTCCCATGGCTTCCCCATCGGTCACAACCGGTGTTCCAAAAATTATCCCTTTGCCACCGTTAGCTTCGATTTCCACCATTGCCAGATCGCCTAACTTTTGGATATGGGCATTGCAAGGCGTGATATTAGTATAAGGTGAAGCCGTGGCAACCAATGGTTTCTCAAAATCCTCATCGGTAAATCCGACCGCCCTCATCATCCCCCGGGTTGGCGCTCTTTTTGACCAATCAGGCTGGCCCTTCATACTCGTCAGAGCGATGGAACGTTTTTTCAAAGTCAATCTGGCCATAAATCAAATCAAAAAATTATAACTCAAGTCATCTTGCCTTAACTCTTTAAAATTAAAGTCCATGTCATTCATTTTGTGAACCATGGGTAGATAGTCTTCTTTCTTGGAAAACTCGACGCCGACCAAGACCGGACCTTTCTCCCGATTGGTCCTTTTGACGTATTCAAAAAGGACGACATCATCCCTCGGACCTAAAACATGATTGACAAACTTTTTTAATTGGCCTGGTTTTTGGGCAAATTCAATAAGGAAGTAGTGCTTACGTCCTTGATAAACCAAGCTTCTTTCCATGATTTCCGGATACCGCAATAAATCGTTATTTCCTCCCGAAATTATACAAACGACTCTTTTGCCTCTGATATCACCTTTCAATTCGTCTAAGGCTGCTACTGATAAAGCTCCGGCAGGCTCGGTAATAATGCCTTCGTTCTGGAAAAGTTCGATCATCCTTTGGGCAACCGCACCGGTATCAATAATCAACATTCTATCGACTAGTTCTTGACAAATTCGAAGCGTCAGTCTACCTGGAGTTTTAACAGCGCAACCGTCACAAAACGTATCGATAGTTTCTAAAGAAACGACTTTTTTGTTTTTTAGCGATTGATCCATACAGTCGGCGCCTTTTGCCTCAACACCGACTATTTTTACATCATCGGCTTTATCTTTGAGATAGGAAGCGACGCCGGAAATCAGTCCGCCGCCGCCAACCGGAGCCAGGACGACGTCGACTTTCCCGGATAGTTCGTCATAAATTTCTTTGCCGACCGTCCCTTGACCAGCAATGACTTTTTCGTCGTCGAAAGCGGAAATATACAAACCATCGGTCTGTTTGGCAAATTCTTTAGCCGCCATAGTACTTTCATCATAAGTTTGCCCGACCAGTTTTATCTGAACAAACCCGTCGCCAAAATATTTGACCCGCTCGATCTTTTGCCCAGGAGTGACCGTCGGCATGAAAACCGTTCCCTTAACTTTCATTTTTTTACAAGAGAGTGCCACTCCCTGAGCATGGTTTCCCGCCGAAGCGGTAACGACGCCTTTTTTAACCTCCATGGCACTCAAACTGAGCATTTTATTATAGGCACCGCGAATCTTGTAGGAACGAACTTCCTGAAGATCTTCCCTCTTCAGGTAGATCTCGGCGCCGTATTCGTCAGACAATCGTTTGTTAAACTGTAAAGGAGTCACTGCGACGACGTTGGCTAATTTTTCCGCTGCCTTTTCGATTTCCCTTGCTGATACTGGCATATTGATAAATTAACGGCTTTTTTCCGGCCTTAACTCTCTAACTTTGGCTCCAGTCCTCCACATCTCCGAATTTTTCATTCTAGTTAGCTCCTTTGTCAACTGTTCCTTGTAGTTTCTCTGGCTATTCTTTTTAATGACGCGCCTCGCCTCACTACCGTTGGCAACGCTTTTATATAGTTTTTCGAAAACCGGCCTGGCCGCTTTTTTGAACTGACCTTTCCAATCCAGTGCCCCTCGCTGAGCGGTCGTCGAACAGTTGGCATACATCCAATCCATGCCATTTTGCGATATCAAAGGAATCAAACTCTGGGTCGCTTCTTCGACCGTCTCGTTAAAAGCTTCTGAGGGCGAATGGCCGTGTTTCCTAAAGAGTTCGTATTGGGCCTCCATGATTCCGGCAATCGCACCCATAAGGACACCCCGTTCACCAGTCAAATCGCTGTAGACTTCTTTTTTGAAAGTGGTCTCAAAAAGATATCCCGATCCTATTCCAACACCCATCGCCTTGACACGATCGCTAGCTTTTCCTGTTGCATCCTGATAGACCGCAAAGCTCGAATTGATTCCCTTGCCTTCCAAGAAAAGCTTACGGACCGATCGTCCCGCTCCTTTTGGGGCTACCAAAACGACGTCAACGTCTTTGGGAGGAATAATTTTCGTCTCTTTGGAAAAAGTTATCCCGAATCCGTGGGAAAAATAAAGCGCTTTACCTCTGTTTAGATGTTTCTTGACCGATGGCCAAACCGCTATTTGGCCGGCGTCGGACAAAAGATAGCAAATAATCGTTCCCCTTTTTGCTGCCTCTTCAACGTCAAATAAATCTTTGCCGAATTTCCAGCCATCATCGACTGCCTTGTTCCAACTGGAAGACGGCTCACGCTGACCGACGATAACATTGAAACCGTTATCGCGTAAATTCATTGCCTGCGCTGGACCTTGGACTCCATAACCGATGACGGCGATAACCTCGCCTTTCAAAACCGACCGGGCTTTTTTTAAAGGAAACTCTTCTCTGGTGACAACGTTTTCTCTGACACCCCCAAAATCAATTTTTGCCATAATAAAAACAAAAATTTATAACTAATGACTGGCCTGATGGTACTTGACCTCGGTGACTTCGATAATCCTGTATATCTGTTTTGTCAGCGTTTCTATCATCATTTCGTCAACTTCTGCGGTAAAAAATATCTTGGAAATGCCGTTGCCGTGAACAGCGTAAGCATTGATTCTTTCGATATTAATTTTCCTTTTCGTCAACAGACCGGTAATCCGATAAAGAACCCCCGGTTTGTTTTCGGTAACGATGTCAACCGTATATAACATAGTTTTTCAACCAACTTCTAACTATTACTCAAGCCTGACTTTGTCGACCGCCGTGCCGGTCGGAATCATTGGAAAAATATTGCCTTCCTTAGCGACTTTGACCTCCAACAAATAGGCCTCCTTACTCTTCACAAATTCAGCGATAGAATTATCTAGATCTTTTTTTTCAACGATTTTTTTTGCTTTTATTCCGTAAGCGCTGGCCAATGCGACGAAATCCGGATTGATCATGTGGGTAAACGAATATCGATGGTCAAAAAACAACTCTTGCCACTGACGAACCATCCCCAAATACTCGTTGTTCAAAATGAGAATTTTCACGGGAAGCTTTTCCTGTAAAATCGTTCCCAACTCCTGAACCGTCATTTGGAACCCCCCATCACCGACAACGGCGTACGTTTCCCTTTTTGGTGCGCCTATCATCGCCCCAATGGCCGCCGGCAAGGCGAATCCCATCGTTCCCAAACCGCCGGAAGTAACATAACTATTTGGTCTCTTGAAATCATAAAACCTTGCGGAAAACATTTGGTTTTGCCCAACGTCGGCGACAACAATTGACTCGCCTTTGGTTTTTTTCGACAGCATATTGATCACTTCGTCCATCGTGATATCCTCCTTATGTTTTTTTGATCTCCTCTCCTCGGCCTTTTTTTCTTTTTCATCAAGAAGGTTAAATTGTTGTCTCCAGTTTTCACGGTGACCGTTTTCCACAAGAGGCAAGAGATTTTTAAAAAACGTTTTAACGTCGCCGACGATCGGCAAATCAGCCTTAATGTTTTTATTATGTTCCGAGGCGTCAACGTCGATATGGATTATCTTGGCCAAAGGCGCGTATTCGGACATTTTCCCGACAACCCGATCATCAAAACGCATTCCCGCCGAGATGATAAGATCCGCCTCGTTCGTCAAGACGTTTGGGGCATATCTCCCATGCATTCCTACCAAACCAACAAACCAAGGGTTGTCCCACGAAGTCGCAGACAACCCATGAAGAGTCGCTGCGACGGGAATTTGGCCCTGTTTTGTCAACCTAGAGACTTCCATCTCGGCCCCGCTTATTAAAACGCCGTGTCCAACCAAAAGCAAAGGCCTTTTTGAACGGTTAACCATATAAGCCGCTTCCAAAACGTCGTTTTTCGTAAAGTTGTTTGGATTTTTTAGCTTCTTAACGACGACTTTCTTATAAACAAACTCCGCCTCTTCGAACTGGGCGTTTTTTGTGATATCGATGACGACCGGACCAGGCCTACCATGATTAGCAATATAAAATGCCTTAGCAACTGCTTCGACTATCTCGCTAGCATGGGTCACCTGACAGTTCCATTTGGTGATAGGCGCCGTAATACCAACAACATCTGTTTCCTGAAAAGCATCGCTCCCCAAATACTCCGCCGCCACCTGGCCGGTGATGCAAACCAGCGGCACCGAATCCATCATGGCATCAGCGATCCCCGTCACCAAATTGGTTGCTCCGGGCCCGGACGTCACCAGACAAACTCCTGGCTTTCCGGTCACCCGGGCATATCCTTCGGCAGCGTGAGCTGCGCCTTGTTCATGACGGACCAAGACGTGACGAAGTTTCTTCTCATAAAAATACAAGGCATCGTAAATCGGCATATTGGCTCCTCCCGGATAACCAAAAATTACTTCAACCTTTTCTTTCAAAAGCGACTTTATTAATATTTCCGAACCAGTATATTTCATAGATATTTTTTGATCGTTTCTGCCAATCTTTTAACCGCTTCATCTATTTTTTCCTCACTGACATTGGTGAAATTTAATCTCATCGTATTTTTTCCTTTGCCTTGTTTGGTAAAAAAATATGTCCCCGGCACGAAGGCGACGTCGTTTTTGATGGCTTGCCAATAGAGTTTTAAAGAGTCAAAATCCTTCGGTCCGGTAACCCAGACGAACATTCCTCCCTCGGGGCGAGTCCAAGAAAATCCGGCCGGTAAGTATTTTTTCAGGGAGTCAAACATCGTTTCCTGTCTGGACCGATATATCTTCAGAATATTGGGAAGGTGCCTTTTCAAATCTCCTGTTTTCAGATACTCGGCCGCCAGATACTGACCATAACTTGAAGTATGGAG
>JAMCTE010000017.1 GCA_023381015.1 Patescibacteria group bacterium
AACATGAAGCTGGTAGCGCCATTTCTATACTCAGAGAAAGCAAGTTTTCCAAAGACATATCAGTTATCGCCAAAGACGACAAAACAGGAGAAATAAGACTCCATCAGGTGAAAGAGAGTCCGGGGGTGGAAGAAAAGGCAGGATCGATCGCTGGAGCGGAGATCGGAGTTTTGGCGGGAATCATCAGCGGAGTGTCGGCGATCATGAATCCGGCTTTGGCGACTTTGGGGATCGTCGGCGCCTTGGCCGCCTCAATGGGTGTAGCCGGAGCTGCCGTAGGTGCCACCATCGGGGGATTTTTTGGCTCTCTCAACGACGCCGGACTTCCGCCTGAGCGGGCGAAGATCTATAAGGAGAGCGTCCACAAGGGTGAGCTGCTCGTTTGCGTTTCTTCAAGATTGGAAGATAGGGATAAGATTGCCGAAATGTTGAACAAAAACAATGCTTACAATGTCCACATGCTGGAAGCCAAAGATTAAATAAAATCAGTTGGAATTCGTGTAGATAGTCATCTTCGCCGACATGCCGTTTTTTATGTCGGGGTATTTTGCGGTATCGAATTTAGCATAGATGGTAAACTGCTGAGTCGGACGCTCGGTTGAGGTGGAGAATGAGAACACTGCAGTATTGGCGCTTGGCGATATTTCATCGATATATCCCCAAAAAGTCTTGCCAGGTATGGCGTCGACAGTAAATGAAACCACTTGTCCGACGCGAATTTGATCGAGTCCCTTATTTTCGTCTATTGTGCCGGCTACCCTCATATTGACCGGTCTGATCATTTGAATTAATGGTGTCGTTTGGTTTACTGTCGAACCGGTCAGGTCTTCGGCAGAAGTGATTAAACCATCAGTTTGGGCCCTGAGGGTTTCCGATCCGACGACGGCCAGAGTATCTCCGGCTGAAACCGTTTGGCCTTCCTTGACGTCTATTTCCTGCACTTTGCCAATACTGGTTGGAGAAACAGTAATCACCGGAGTGTCTATTTTAGACTTGTCGACGTATATCCTTCCAGTTGTTTGTTGATAAAAAACATATCCTCCTATCAATAAGGCAATCAACAAAACAATGCCGATTATTTGCAAAGAACCCTTATTTATCAATGGATTTTTTTTGTCGTTGTTTTTCATAGCATTTGATATTTTTTTGCCGATATAACCATCGGATCGGTGATTATTTTGTCACCCGACGATAGTCCGTCTATGACTTCAATCTCGTTTCCGTGCACCTTTCCGACGGTGACTTTTTTTAAGGTTGGTTTGCCATCGTTATCGATCCAGATATACTTACCGGAGAGAACTGTCCAAGCCGGAACAAGGGCGACGTGTTTGGCATTAGTGTCAATAATTGCCGTACCACCCAGGTCAAATTTCGCCAGTTTTTTCAAATCATCGCTTTGGATGTCTATCTGATATACGGCTTGACCGGTTGACAGAGTGACTTTTGCCGGATAGATTTTTACGACAGTGCCGGAAATTTTTTTGTCTAATCCGTCGATTGCCAAACTGACCGGGCTACCCTCGGAAATGTAATAGATATATTCTGTCGGTATGTTGGCTCGGAAGACCATGGTTTCCGGGTCGGCCACGGTGAAACTGGTGGTTGAAGTAATATTTTGTCCGGCGACGTCGACGTCTTCATGGGTAACGATCCCATTGATTGGGGAAACTAGTTTAGAAAGCTGCAAGGCATAATTGGCCAATTCGACGTTGATGACGGAGTTATCCAGGTTGGCTTGATTTTGATCGATGATTCTTTTGACGACGTCATTGATGGCGTTTGTTTCGGCGGTTCCGGAGATTCCGGCCGCATTGTAAGTATTATAAGGATAATATTGTTGAGCTTGCAAATAATTGTTTTGAGAATCGGCAACCTGTTGGTCGAAACTGTCTCTCGTTGATCTGTAAATATTTAAAGCCGAAGTGAGTTGTCTTTGCAAAGCGTAACTGTCAAGAGAAGCAATTGTTTGTCCCTGAGAGACCTTGTCTCCTTCCTTTATTGGTAAATAAACCAATTTTCCAGCAGTTTGGAAATGAAGGTTGGCGATGTTTTGAGCGGTAACAGTACCATCGGCAGTGATTGTCGAACTGACGAATTTTACCGAACTCGTTACGGTTGACTTGGTGTTTATGCCGGCAGGGGAGAGGGCTTGATATCTGTTGATCAGTATTGCTGAAACGAAAACAACTATCACCAATAAACAGATCAAAATGATTCGATTTATTATTTTCATTTTTTATTTCTGTAGTTTATTATACAAAGTTTTGAATATTTTAAATAAGGCGGTTTTGTCTTGATCGGATAAATATGATAACACTTTTTCTAGTTTCTTTTTTCGTTCCGATATGACTTGCTTGAGCAATTTTTTTCCGCCATATGTTAATGTTATCATGACCAAGCGTCGATCTTCCGGGTTTTCGTAGCGCTTAACCAATTTTTGGTCACAAAGGATATTGATCAAGTTGGTAGCCGAAGGCAACTCGATTTTGAAATAGTCAGCAATATCGCTCATGGTTACATTATCATTATGTTTAAGAAAAATAAGGGCGTGGATTTGCAAGACGCTTAAGTGCATCAAGTTATTGGTAAAGGACATTTCCTGTTTCATGAGGCGAGCTGTTTTAAACAGCAGCTCTATCAGTTCGACGTTGGGATTTTTCATATATAGTTAGATTATCTAACTATTATATAGTATAATATATTTTTAGTTAAAGTCAATTAATCGTGATTAAACTATTAAAGTTTCTTAAGCCATACAAATGGTTATTGGTCGCGGTCATCCTTTTGGCGATAGGACAGTCGGTTGCCAATCTTTATTTGCCGACTTTGATGTCCAATATAGTTACCAATGGTATTGCTAAATTCGATACCGCCTATATTGGCAGGATGGGCATTTGGATGGTTTTGGTTACTTTGGTGGGCGCCGCCTCCGCCGTTGTCGGCATCTACTATTCTTCGCAGATCGCAGTCGGTATGACGAAGCTTATCAGGGCAGCTCTTTTCGAAAGAGTACAGCTTTTTTCCCTCCATGAGTTCGATCAGGTATCGACGGCCTCCTTGATTACGAGAACCACCAACGATACGACCCAGATCCAACAGGTCATGGTGATGATTCTCAATCTGTTTGTGACGGCGCCGATCACTTTGGTTGTCGGCATCATTCTTGCCTTGAATCAAGACGTCGGTTTGTCCTGGGTCTTGATCGCTATTCTTCCTTTTTTAGTCGGGACGATTATCTTCCTTCTCATTAAGGCCGTTCCGCTTTTTACCAAAATGCAGGTGAAGCTCGACAAGCTCAACCTTATCCTTGATGAAAATCTGTCAGGCGTGAGGGTCATCCGTGCCTTCGATCGGATATCGCACGAGGAAAAACGTTTTGATGCCGCCAATCTTGAAGTGACAGACCTGGCCATTGAAGTCAATCAGTGGATATCGATCATGATGCCGGTGATGATGTTTTTGATGAACATCTCGAGCTTGGCCATAATTTGGTTCGGTAGCATAAGGGTCGCATCGGGAAACTTAGACATCGGGGCGATGTTTGCCTTTTTACAATATGCCATACAGATACTTCTTTCGGTGCTGTTTGTCGCCATAGTCTTCATCACCATTCCGCGTGCCGAAGCTTCCGCGAAGAGAATAAACGAAGTCATGGAAATAGAGCCTGACATATTCGACCCAAAAAAACCCAAAAAAACCGGGAAGATGCGGGGGGTAGTCGAATTTAGAAACGTTACATTCAGTTATCACGGAGCGGAAAAACCAGCTTTGGAAAATATTTCCTTCGTGGCCGCTCCCGGCAAAGTGACGGCAATAATTGGAGGGACAGGAAGCGGTAAGTCAACGATGGTCAACCTAATTCCCCGTTTCTACGATGTCGATCGTGGAGCAGTCCTGGTCGACGGGATAGATGCGAAAGAATTGACTCAGGAAGAACTCCGGTCGAAAATAGGATTCGTTCCTCAAAAAGCTTATCTTTTTGCCGGTACCGTTGCCGATAACCTTCGTTTCGGAAAAGAAAATGCTACTGAAAAGGAAATAGAATATGCGGCAAAAATTGCTCAAGCATCTGAATTTGTCTCAAAGATGCCGGAAAAATTCTCTTCATCCATAGCTCAAGGCGGTACGAACGTTTCCGGTGGCCAGATGCAACGCCTCTCAATAGCCCGTGCTTTGGTGAGGAAACCGGAAATCTATGTTTTTGACGATACTTTTTCCGCTTTGGATTTTAAGACCGACGCTCGACTCCGTCAGGCTCTCAAAAATGAAACAAAAAACTCGACGGTCATCATTGTCGCTCAAAGAGTCTCAACAGTGATGGACGCCGATCAGATCATCGTCTTGGATGAAGGAAAGTCGGTCGGCATAGGGAGTCATAAACAGCTGATGAAAACGTGCGACGTTTATCGTGGAATTGTTTCCTCGCAGTTGTCGCCCGAGGAAATCGCCAAAGAAACATAATGGATAACACTAATAAAAAAGGACAGATAAAAAAAGAATCTTTACCAGGCGGCCCAATGAATCGTGGCGGATTTGGAGCGATGGGTCAACCAGTCAGCAAAGCCAAGGATTTCGGAGGAACTCTTAAAAGGCTCATGGGATATTTTTGGCCGGAAAAGTACCTTTTATTCACTATAATCGGTGCGGCAGTAATCGGAACCATATTCAACATCGTTGGGCCAAAAATTTTGGGATTGGCGACGACAAAACTTTTTGACAATTTGATTGCTAGTTTCATAGTCCAGGTCAGAAACGCGCAGGTTAAACAGGCTTTGCTTGCCAACCCATCATTGTCGTTACAACTTTCTCCGGTGCCTGGGGTTGAGTTTGGGTATATCGGCCGGATCGCCATCATCCTTCTAGTACTCTATATTATTAGCGCAATTTTTTCATTCATCCAGCAGTATTTGATGGTGGGGTTGGCGCAAAGAACTATCTATAAAATGAGGAAACAGGTAGACGAGAAACTGTCGCGTTTGCCCCTCAAATATTTTGACGGTCGTACCCACGGCGAAATCCTAAGCCGCGCCGTCAACGACATGGACAACATCAGTTCTACCCTTCAGCAAAGTGTTTCCCAGCTGATAACCTCGGTTGTCAGTATTTTGGGCGTTTTGGTGATGATGCTATCGATCAGTTTGATTTTGACGATCATCGTTCTTTTAACCTTGCCCCTGAGTATTTTCGTGGTGACGATCATCGCCGGTCGCTCCCAAGACTTTTTCCGGAGGCAACAAAAATCTTTGGGCGACTTGAACGGTCACGTTGAAGAGATGTACAGCGGTCATAAGATAGTCAAAGCTTTCGGTCACGAAGAAAAAGCTATTGCCCAATTCGATGTCTTCAACGAGAGCCTGTACGACGCCGGTTGGAAAGCCCAATTCGTTTCGGGAATCATTATGCCTCTCATGAGATTTGTCGGCAATCTGGGTTATGCCTTGGTGGCAGTCGTCGGCGGACTTTTGGCGACGCAAAATTCCATATCTCTGGGTGACGTTCAGGCTTTCATCCAGTATTCGTCTCAGTTTACTTTTCCGATCACCCAACTGGCCAACATCGCCAACATAATCCAATCAGCCATAGCGTCGGCCGAGCGGGTTTTTGAACTTTTGGATGAAGAAGAACAAGTGCCTGAAGTCAAGCATCCGGTCATCATCAAGGACGAAAAAGGTGCCGTCGATTTTGAGCACGTTAAATTTGGCTACAGTCCTGACAAAATTCTCATGCATGATATGAATTTTTATGCCAAGCCCGGACAGATGGTTGCCATCGTTGGTCCAACCGGAGCCGGCAAAACTACCCTTGTCAACCTTTTGATGCGGTTTTATGAAGTCCAGGGCGGAAAGATCCTGGTCGACCAGGTAGACATAACAAAGATGAAGCGGTCAAGTCTTCGCAGGATGTTCGGTATGGTTCTTCAGGATACTTGGCTCTTTCACGGTACCATCAGAGACAATATCGCCTACGGGCGGGAAGACGCCAGCGAAGAACAGATTGTCAAGGCCGCCGACGCCGCCTATGCCGATCATTTCATCAGGACATTGCCTGATGGTTATGGCACCGTTTTGAACGAGGAAGCGACTAATATTTCTCAAGGACAAAAGCAATTGCTGACGATTGCCCGCGCTTTTTTGGCTGATCCGGAAATTCTTATTTTGGATGAGGCGACTTCGAGCGTCGATACGAGGACGGAACAATTGATCCAAAAAGCGATGGCCAATGTTATGAAGGGCAGAACAAACTTTGTCATCGCCCACCGGTTGTCGACGATCCGCGATGCCGACCTGATTTTGGTAATGAATCACGGCACGATTATCGAAAAGGGTACCCACAAGAGTCTGCTGGCTAAAAATGGTTTTTACGCCGATCTCTACAACAGCCAGTTCCGCGGGCGAGTCTGATTGAATCTATAAATGTTATATATATAATAATTAATAGGGTCTCAGTCAGTCCGGAAAACGGACAGAGAGTTTGGTTTCTTCAAAGACAGGTTAATTCAAAGAGACTATTTGCACTTAATAGTTAAGGTTGCAGATGGTCTTTTATTAACCGATGGAAATTCAATATGAGGGGTTATCGGATCAGGAGGCGATAGAAAGTCTTAATAAGGACGGCTACAATGAACTGCCTTCCCAAAAAAAGCCGAGCGTTTTTGTGACTTTTTTTAATGTAATTCGCGAGCCGATGCTCTTACTTCTTTTAGGAAGCGGCACGATATATCTTTTTCTTGGCGAAGTCAGGGATGCTTTACTGCTTCTAACTTTTGTTTTTGTCGTCGTCGGGATTACCTTTTACCAAGAAAGAAAGACGGAGAAAGCTCTTGATGCCCTGAAAAATCTTTCCAGTCCGAGGGCTTTGGTGATCAGAAACGGCGAGCAAAAATCGATCTACAGCCGAGAATTGGTAAAAAACGACATCATCGTTTTACGCGAAGGCGATCGGGTGCCGGCCGACGCGGTGATTTTATCGGTGACTAATTTACTCGTCGACGAGTCGCTTTTGACCGGAGAATCTTTGTCGGTCCGGAAAAGCGTCTGGGACGGTAAAGAAAAATCTGTCCGGCCGGGAGGAGAGGATCTGCCGTTTATCTATTCCGGCACCATGGTCACCCAGGGTCGCGCCGTCGCCCGGGTTACTTCGACAGGAATCAATACCGAGATTGGCAAAATTGGCAAATCTCTACAAACGATCAAAGAGGAGGATACCCTCTTAAAAAAGGAGACCGCCAAGATCGTCAAGGATTTTTCCATTATCGGCTTAATATTATGTTTGATCGTTTTCTCCGTCTATTTCTTGGTGAGAGGGGGATTCGTCAAGGGTTTGTTGGCCGGTATTACTTTGGGGATGGCGATGTTGCCCGAAGAGTTTCCCGTAGTTTTATTGGTATTTTTGACTTTGGGAGCTTGGCGGATGTCGAAAAGAAAGGTGTTGACCAGAAAGACGGCGGCCATCGAAACCCTGGGAGCCGCCACAGTTTTGTGCGTCGATAAAACCGGCACGCTTACTTTAAATCAGATGCGGTTGGACGGCTTAATGGTCAATAATCAATATCTTGATTTTCAAGACGGTGCGGAAAAATTGCCCGAATCCTATCATGCTCTTTGCGAATATGCTTATTTGGCGAGTCAGAAAATCCCTTTTGATCCGATAGAAAAAGGAATCAAACAAAAAACAGAACAGTATTTAATTGACACCGAACACATTCATCCCAACTGGCAGTTGATCCGAGAATATCCTTTATCAAGAGAACTTTTGGCCTTGTCTCATGTCTGGCAGTCTCCTGACAAGCGGGAGTTTGTCATCGCTGCCAAAGGTGCGCCAGAAGCAATTGCCGACCTTTGCCACTTGGACAAAAAACAGAAACGAATAATGATGGGCAATATTGAATTTATGTCCAAAAAAGGCCTCAGGATTTTGGGAGTGGCAAAAGCTTTGTTCGACAAATCTAATTTGCCTAAGATTCAGCACGACTATGATTTTGAATTTGTCGGTTTAATAGGTTTTACCGACCCGGTTCGTCCGACAGTACCGAAATCAATCCAGGAATGTTATGATGCCGGCGTCAGAGTCATCATGATCACCGGAGACTATCCGGGAACGGCCCAGTATATTGCCGGTCAAATCGGTTTGAAGAATCCAGGTAAGTTTATTACCGGCGCAGAACTTCAAGAAATCGACCAAATTGATCTTAGAAAGAGAATCAAAAATATCAATGTTTTTGCCAGAGTCATTCCTGAGCAAAAATTGTCTATAGTCAACGCCCTCAAAGCCAACGGTGAAATCGTCGCCATGACCGGCGACGGCGTTAACGATGCGCCGGCTTTACAGGCGGCTCACATCGGAATTGCCATGGGTGAGCGCGGGACCGACGTCGCCAGGGAAGCGGCCGATTTGGTATTGTTGAACGATGACTTTTCTTCGATCGTCAGCGCCATCCGCTTGGGGAGGAGGATCTTTGACAACCTAAAAAAAGCAATCGCCTTCATTCTATCGGTGCACATGCCGATTGCTGGTATGTCGCTTTTTCCGGTGCTTTTCGGATTGCCGGTCGTCCTCATGCCTGCCCATATCGCTTTCCTGGAGTTGATCATCGATCCGGCTTGTTCGGTTGTATTTGAGTCAGAAAAAGAAGAAACCAACATCATGAAGCGGCCACCCCGGGAGCTAAAACAGCCGTTGATCAACAAAAAAATTTTGATCTTAAGTTTTTTGCAAGGTTTGAGCATTTTGGCCATCGTTTTGGTTGTGTTTCTTTTTTCTTTGCACTTCGGATTAGGAGAAAATGGTGCCAGAACGCTTTCTTTTGTTACCATTGTCTTTGGCAACCTATTTTTGATCGTTACCAATCTTTCCCACACCGATCACTTTATCAATATTTTGAAGAGCAAGAACAAGTCTCTCTACTGGGTTTTGGGGGGAGCGTTTGTTTTCTTGGTCCTAATTCTGAATTTACCCTTTCTGCGCAACGTCTTCTATTTTTCATCGATTAGTCCTTTTGAGTTTTTTATGTCTTTTACCGTCGCTGCGGTTAGCTTGAGTTGGTTTGAAATATATAAGAAAGTCAACAACAACAAAACTAACATTCTGTAACCAGTGCTTGTTATAATTTTTTTATGTCTTCTTACCAAAACTTAGAAAAAAAAATTGAGAGAGAATACCACGTTTCCTGGTACATCATCGTCTATAAAGCGGTTTTCGGGTTGATCGAGTTTTTGTCAGGCATCGGCCTGGCAATATTCGGAAAGCAAATGCTCCATTTTTATAATGTGATCTTGGCCGATGAGTTAAGCGAGGAACCGCACGACCTATTAGCGAGGCTGAGCGAAAGAATAATCCCCAATCTTTTGACCCACGATACTTTTTTGGCTATCTATCTATTGCTTCTGGGAGCGGTCAAAATCGCGGGCGCTGCCGGACTGATATACAAAAAAAATTGGGGCGTTGATCTCTTGGTCGCCATGACGATAGTTCTTTTTCCTTTTCAAATCATTAATTTGTTTATCCATCCATCACTTTTTGATTTTATTTACATTTCCTTCGGCATTTTGATCGCCCTTTATTTGGTCGAATTCAAGCCGAAAGCTTGGATTTCAAAAGTGTTACTTAACTTTAAAGATTGAAGATGATCACAGGAGTTGGAGGCAGATTTGAAAAAAGACCGATTGATCTGACTATTTTTTGATAGCATTAAGTTATGAACGAAAAAATCAGAATCGACCCGCCTTTTTTCTTTTTTGCCTATTTGCTAATGGGAGTAATCATCTATTACTTTTTTCCGGTCGCCAACTTCATCAGTCCGCCCTTGACTTACTTGGGGATCCCGGTTATCTTATTCGGCATCACGATTGAGCTTTGGGCAGACAGCCTTTTCAAAAAAAATAAAACAACCGTCAAACCTCATGGACGGCCGTCAATTTTAGTCACGGAAGGACCATTCGGTCTAAGCCGACATCCGATGTATACCGGATTTATCCTGATTCTTTTTGGCTTGACGCTTATTTTGGGTAATATTTTCGTCGTCTTAGCGCCTATCGCCATGTTTTTTACTTTAGAAATACTTTTTATTCCTTTCGAAGAACAAGCTCTCGAAGAAATCTTCAAGGATAAATATGTCGAATATCAAAATCGAGTCAGAAAGTGGTTATGATTGAGCCGCTATGAAGAAAATAAAACAGTATCATCATCACTATCATTTTAACTATCAAACGACGGTTAGAAGGCACCTGACTGCTTTGGTGCTTGTCGTCGCCATTACCGTTTTGTTATTCCTTTGCCTGGTCTTTTTTATCAATCCAGAAACGACTTTTGACCTCAATCAGATTTCGTTTCTCAACGTTATAAAAGCGAGCGTTAACACCTTGACGAGGTTGACGATAGCTTACGTTCTGTCATTGATCTTTTCAATTCCTTTAGCTCTTGTCATCAATAATCCAAAAAGGGAAAAATTACTTCTGCCAATATTTGACATCGTCCAGTCGGTACCGGTTTTGGCCTTTTTCCCGGTAATCGTCGTTTTTTTTACCAGTCATCATACGTTTGAACTGGCGGCGATTTTCATACTTTTCATGTCGATGCTTTGGAATCTGGTATTTACGATTATCGGTGGTTTGAAGACTGTCCCTGAGGACGTCGAGTCAGCCGCCCATGTTTTTAACGTCAAAGGATTGAGGAAACTTTGGTATATTACCCTTCCGGCAATTTTCCCTTATATCATTACCGGGTCCTTGTTGGCTTGGGGTCAGGGATGGAGCATAATCATCGTCGCCGAAGTCCTTCATACTTATATCAAGAACGGAACGATGTCCCAAGACTTGCTCGGTCTTGGTAGCCTATTGGTAAACTCGTTTACCCAGGGCAAGAATTCCGTCTTTATTTTGTCGCTTTCGGTCATGATCGTCATCATTACTTTCTTGAATTTTTTTGTTTGGCAGAAATTATTACACGTTACCCAAAGGTTTAAATTCGACTAATGGATCCTTTAATTATTTTTACCAAGGTGTTTAAGTCTTATGGTAAAGTCGGGGCGGTCGACGTCATCTCCGATTTCAACTTGACTATTAAGCAAGGAGAATTTTTCTGCTTGATTGGTCCTTCCGGATGTGGTAAGTCGACGATATTAAAAATGATTGCCGGAATCGAAGACGTCAGCCGGGGAGACTTGGTCAAGCCAGATAAAGTCGGCATGGTTTTTCAATCCGGCGCCCTATTGCCCTGGCTGACCGTCGAGGACAACGTCGCTTTTGCCGCCAGGATGCAGGGGTTTTCCGAGGAAAAGACCAAAAGAGTCACCAACGAATATCTGAAAATGGTCAAACTCGATGGATTCAGGACGAGATATCCCCGCGAGCTGTCAGGCGGACAAAGGCAGAGGGTAGGAATCGCCAGGGCATTGACCGTCGAATCGGAAGTATTGCTTTTGGACGAACCGTTTTCCGCATTGGATCCGTTGACGAGCGAAGAATTACGGAACGATTTGCTTACCATTTGGCTAAGCACTAAAAAGACCGTCGTGATGATCTCCCACTTGTTGGAAGAGGCGGTTCTCCTTGCCGAAAGGATTGGAATAATGAAGGACGGCAGATTGAAAACAGTCATTTCTATAAATCTTCCCCGCCCGAGGAGCGAGGAAGAAAAAAAATTCCTTACAGAGGTGGAAAGAACGAGAAAAATTTTAGAGCAATAACTACTCTCAAGAGTTTGACTAATCGGTGCAAAACTATTAGTATTTTTGTATATGTTGATACTGCTTCTTTTTGCTTTAATTGGTGGTATAGTGACGATCCTTTCCCCCTGTATTTTGCCGGTCCTTCCCATTGTATTAGCCGGTGGGGTCGATAAAGGAAACAAGAGGCCTCTTGGCATTATTGTCGGATTTATCCTAAGTTTTACTTTGTTTACTTTATTTTTTGCTGATTTGGTCAAAATGACGGGGATATCTTCGGACTCATGGAGA
This sequence comes from Patescibacteria group bacterium, assembly GCA_023381015.1. Taxonomy (GTDB): domain Bacteria; phylum Patescibacteriota; class Microgenomatia; order UBA1406; family GWC2-37-13; genus GWC2-37-13. The sequence continues at coordinate 11,954 of JAMCTE010000017.1, forward strand.
AATATAGCTATTGTCGTGTTGATTTTTTTTGGAGCATCTTTGCTGATCCCTAAACTTAATTTTTTTTTGGAGAAAGTTATGTCAGGTTTCTCCAGGAAAGCGACTCTAAAAAAAAGTGGCAATGGTTTTGTCGGCGGATTAGTAATCGGGTCAAGCCTTGGTTTGCTATGGACGCCCTGCGTCGGTCCCATCCTGGCTGCTATCATTGTGCTGGCGGCCAGCAGTCAGGTCAACAGCGGGACGCTTCTGATCACTCTGGCTTATTCTTCAGGAACGGCAATCCCAATGTTTTTTATCATGATCGCTGGCCAAAAATTAATTAAGAACAACCGTTGGCTCTTAATCCATTCGGGAAAAATCCAGCAATTTTTCGGGATCTTGATGATTGTGACTGCTTTGTTGATTTATTTTAATTTTGACAGAAAGTTTCAAGTTTATATTTTGGATAAATTTCCCAGTTATGGAGTTGGATTGACCAAAATAGAGGATAATCAACTGGTCAAAAGTGAGTTAGCCAATTTAAAAAAAAACCGAGATGACTTTGTGAATAATTTAAAAAATGATCTTTATCCGGAAGCACCCGAATTCATCTCCGGGGGTCAGTGGTTCAACTCTTCTCCGTTGACGATGGCGTCGCTACGGGGTAAGGTGGTTTTGGTTGACTTTTGGACATATACCTGCATAAACTGCATCAGAACTTTGCCGTATGTGGAGAATTGGTACAAGAAATATCGAGATAAAGGATTTTTAGTCATCGGAGTTCATACCCCTGAGTTTGAGTTTGAAAAAAATCCGGTCAACGTTGCCAAGGCGGTTTCCGATTTTGGTTTGACTTATCCGATCATGCAGGACAACAATTATGAAACCTGGAATGCTTATAATAACCAATACTGGCCGGCCGATTACTTAATCGACAGGAGTGGCAGGATCCGTTCGACTCATTTCGGAGAAGGCGATTACGACGGCACGGAAAACGAAATCCAGAATCTTCTCAGAGAAGCGGGAACTTTGCCGAAAGCAATGCCGATCGACAATCCGAGTTATACGGTAGATTCGTCCACGCCGGAAACCTATTTGGGATACTCAAGGATGAGCGGTTTCTCCTCCAACGAGCCAATTAGTCACGATGACCGGTTTAATTATACGAATCCGAAGAAATTATCATTAAATAAATTCAGTTTTTCCGGATACTGGTTTGATTCGGCAGATAATGCTTTGCCGGAAGTGGGATCATCTTTGCAATATGACTACAAGGCCAAAAACGTTTTTCTGGTCGTTGGAGCGAGAAACAACCAACCGGGCAGGATAAAAATTTTTTTGGATGGAAAGTTCGTTAAAGAAATCACCGTAAATGATTACAAGCTTTATGACATCATTAAGTTGGATAAGCCCGGGGAGCATCTATTGAGATTAGAATTTTTGGACAACAATCTGGAGTTATACGCTTTTACTTTTGGTTAAATAAAATTTCCTTTTGGCTTCGGGAAATTTTTCAATGGCGTAGCGGAGAGCAGTCCGACCCATGACTTTGTAATATTTCGATAAAAATTTTTCTTCCCGACTGAAATCTTTCTTGCCGATTTCCCTCAGTGTCCAACCGACTGCCTTCTGGATCAGACCGTGTTTGTCATTGACGAGAATTTCCGCAATTTTCAACCCATCGTTAAAATCATTTCGTTTTATGAAAGCAAAAGTCGAAATGATTGAAATCCTTCTTTCCCATAGATTTTTAGATTTGGAAAGCCTATATAAAATTTTTCGATCTTTACCTACTAAGTATTCACCAATTATGTCTCTGCAGGTAACATCAACTAGATCCCAATTGTTAATATATTTAGTATTTTTAAGATAAAAATCAAAATATTCTTTTTTAGTTTTTTCAACAGCTTTTTTGTTTTTTAATATCAAAATGAAAAGGGCGGTCATTCTTATGTCATGGAACCGGTTGGATAAAAGAATTTGAACTTCATCGATAGAAATACTTTTATAGTATTTTTTCGCTATTTTTCTTTCGATAGGTGTTGTTATCCCTAAAAATTTATCACCTTCTCCGTATTCCCCGGGTCCGGTTTTAAAAAATCTGAGAGAATGAGCGGCTCGTTGCTTGTCGGCGTGTCTTTGCAGTTCTTTAATTATTTGTTTTAGCATTTTTAAAATTATAAAATAAATATATGACTAATGAAACTAAGGTTGCCATCGTCGGTTGCGGCAGGGTGGGGGTAACGGCCGCATATACGATGTATCTGAAAAATACCATAGGAGAGATCGTCCTTTATGACAGGAATAAGGAGAAAATTGCCGCCGAACGATTGGATTTTTTGCACAGCCTATCGTTTTTGGGGACGACTAAAGTCTCGATTGCCAACGACTCATCTGATCTAAAAGACAGCGACGTCATTGTCTATACCGAAGGCGTTGCCCAAGCGCCAGGAGAAAGTCGCCTCGATCTGGTCAAAAGAAATACGCAAATTTTGGAAACGGTTCTGCCGGAAATTTTGAAGCACTCTCCCGACAGCATCATTTTAATGGTTGCCAATCCGGTCGACGTCTTGACTTACAAGGCTTATCAACTGGCGAGGTTAAAAAGGGGTAGGGTCTTCGGGTCGGGGACGACTCTCGATACCGCCAGATTCAGGTATTATCTTTCCGAAGCGCTGCACGTTAGCCCGATCAATATCCACGGCTATATTTTGGGTGAACACGGAGACAGTTCTTTTCCGACGGTTTCGACCGCCAACGTAGGTGGAGAGTTGATCGAAGTCCTGAAGGGTTATAAGAAGGATATGGTAGTTAATGCCTATAAGAAGGCGAGGGATGCCGCTTATGAAATCATCGCCGGTCAGGGTGCGACCTATTATTCGATCGCTGTCGTCATCGACCAGTTGGTCCAAGCCGTCGCCAACGACGCAAAAAGGATTTTCCCCGTATCGGTTCCTCTTCTTGGCGAATATGGATTTAAAGACGTATCAGTCAGCGTCCCTTGCGTTTTGGGCAAAGACGGCGTCGAGAAAATCATCGAACTCGGCCTATCAACCGAAGAAAAAAATCTGATGAAAACTTCCATCGATACCTTAAAAAAATATCTCTGATCAGCGGCTTGCTTTGATGGAGAAATCAGGCAGTTTTTCGGCAAGTTTTGTATTGAATCCTCTCGCAAACCGGATGATGTGTTCGCGGTGGAATGGTCCTTCGGCGACGGCTCGATCGTGGACCTTGTCATGATCAATGCTTTTACTTTCTTGTCCTCCGACCGGATCGGTCGCCAAACCAAAAGCGATGAAATTAAATTCCTTCTCTTCGTAAAATTTTTGCCTCATCGTTGCCAGTTCGGCAGTTATGCCCATGTCATAAGCCATTGATAATCTTTTCATGCCTTCTTCTCCAAAGACAGAGTTAACGTCATCTTTGAGAATATCCAGTTTAACAGTAGCGTCGAAAATAAAATCGGATAGGCCAACCTCCTGATAGCTTTCAAATTCAGTCGTACCAGGCGTTCCGAAGGTGACGGCCGGAAAAACTCTTTTATAGCCAGCCCGTTTAGCGTATTCAAAAAAAGCTTTGGCGACATCTAGATTGCTAGCCCGACCCGCTTTTGGTTGAAAGTGAGGAGCGATTTTTTCGTTGAGATCTTTTCTTGGTCCGTGGCCGGCATTGACGACGTTTGTTAATTCTATGTCGTCCAAAATTAACGCCAGGTCGCCGGTCGGCATCGGATGACCTTCGCGGACGCCAACGTCATACGTCAGGACCACCAACGGATCAACTCCGTCTTTTGCCCTCTGTCTTCTTATCAATTCCTTGATGACGTTCAGTTGGTGGGAGACGATCATCGGCCCCATTTCATTGCCAGCCCATTCGTTCGGATGAGAGCGGCCGTTAAAGAACAACATGCCGTCATCGTACGAGACAGTTCCTTCGTGGCCTTTGACTTCGGCCGGAGCGAACCCGTAGAATACGCCTTTACCGTAATCTCCTATTTTTTCCGTGCCTTCGGGAGGAGTCAATCCAATGGTACAAAGGTTGTACAGAAGGGGGAGCGGAAGATTTTTTTTCTTGAAGTAATTTTCAATCGCATCGGCGTCTCTCACAATCGACTTCAACTCTTCCTTTTGCATTTTGGTTCTTTCCCGGATTTGGTAGTGAATGTCGTATTTATTAAATCGGCGCGCGTAAGCTTCTCTTAGGTTTTCTAAAACAGGCACAGACATATGTAAAGTTAGCTATAGTATAGATCTTTTTATTGTCAAATCAAGTTTTTTAAGTTAAGCAGGTATAGGCGAATCTTATCTTATTACCATGGTAACTTCTCCTTTATATCGTTTTCCAATCAGTTCATGACTTTTGCCCCTAACGACTTCCTCGAATTTTTTGCTGATCTCACGGGCAACGACGACGTCCGGATCCCAGCCGGACTCATTAATCAAACGGAGAGATTCATCTATCCTTTGCGCTGATTCGTAAAACACAAAAGACAGGTCGGGAAAAGCGACTTTGATTGATTGGAGTTTTTTGAATAGTTTTAATTTTTCTCCTTCCTTTTTTGGCAAGAAACCCAAGAACATGAATTGGGTCGGGTCGAAACCCGACATGACGACCGCGCTGATAGCCGCCGATGGTCCGGGAATGTAGGTAAAGGGAATTTTTTTCCTGATGCAGGTTTTGACCAGCAAATAACCCGGATCGGAGACGAGAGGCGTGCCGGATTCTGAGATCAGGCTGACGCTTTTGCCGTCTTCCAAATAGGAGATGACTTCCGGTAGTTTTTCGAATTCTTTTTCCTTATAATAAGAGATTAAATTGGTTTTCGGTGGAGCATTGGTTTTGAGCAATTGGGGAAAACGTTCCTTGACGCCGTTAAGCAATATCATTGCTGACCTGGTATCTTCGGCTAGAATAATTTCCGAGGCCAGGAGAGTTTTCGCTTGACGTAAAGACAGATCGTCGAGGTTTCCGATGGGTGTTGAGACAATATATAGCATATGATCAACAAAATAATAGAATTGGCTACTGGTCTTATTATAACAGTTATCTCTTCGACTGGTTATTTGGGAGTCTTCGGTTTGATGACGGCCGAGTCGGCGCTCATCCCGATACCTTCCGAAGTCACGATGACATTTGCCGGCTACTTGGCTAGTACGGGAAGATTCAATATTTACTTATTGATTTTTGTCGGCGCTTTGGCCAATTTGGTCGGTTCGATTTTGGCCTATTGGTTAGGTTACTGGGGAGAGGAACATTTTGTTCGCTCTTTGATAAAAAAATACGGCAGATATATGCTGATCAGCGAAGATGAATACGATCGGTCGGAAAAATGGTTTAGGAAATACGGCGAAAAAATCACGTTTTTTTCCCGGTTGCTGCCGCTGGTGAGGACATTTATTTCATTACCGGCCGGTGTCGCGGAAATGAATTTTTTAAAATTCTCCATCTTCACTTTTGTCGGTTCTTTGATTTGGTCGGGATTTTTGGCTTATATCGGCTTTATTCTGGGCAGGAATTGGAATTCCCTGCACGGTTATTATCAGAAGTTTGAATATGTTATCGTCTTTGCCTTAGTTGCCGCCGCTGTTTACTATATCTTCCACAAAGTACAAAAACTCCGCAAAAAGTGATAAAATAATTGGTTAAACTTTTTTTGAAGTAATGTTTCAACTTAAATCTAGTTTTCAACCAACCGGTGATCAACCTCAGGCGATTAAAAAGTTGATTTCCGGCATCGATGGCAACCTGAAAAATCAAGTCCTTCTTGGCGTCACCGGGTCGGGAAAAACTTTTACCATGGCCAACGTTATCCAGGATACCGGTTTGCCAACCTTAATCATTTCCCACAACAAGACACTGGCGGGCCAGTTATACCAGGAATTCAGGGATTTTTTTCCAGAAAATGCCGTGTCTTATTTCGTTTCTTACTATGATTTTTACCAGCCAGAAGCCTACATCCCGACAACCGATACCTATATTGAAAAAGAAGCCCAGATCAACGAAATGATCGACAAGTTGCGTTTGCAGTCGACGACCAACATCTTGACCAGATCCGACGTCATCGTAGTTGCTTCCGTGTCTTGCATCTATAATATCGGCTCTCCGGTCGAGTACGGCAAATTCATCTTGGAAATCGAAGTCGGCCAGGAGATCGAACAAAAGAACGTTTTGAGAAGACTGACAGAGCTTCAATATGCAAGAAGCGAGTTTGAATTCAAAAGAGGTACTTTCCGGGTCCGTGGCGAAACAGTGGACGTCTATCCCGCCTATGAAGATTTTGGTTATCGGATTGTTTCGGAAAACAGCCGGGTGATGAAAATCGAGAAATTTGAAGCTTTGACCGGTAAACAGTTTGACAATCAGGTATCACGAGATAAGTTAATCATTTATCCAGCCAAACATTACATGACTGATCCTGACGTTTTCAAAAGCGTTGAACAGCAGATTAGAGACGATCTCAAGAAAGAGTCGGAATCATTGAAAAGGCAGAACAAACTAATAGAAGCCCAGCGGTTGATTCAACGCGTCAACTACGATCTGGAAATGATCAAGGAGGTTGGTTACGTCAATGGAATCGAAAACTATTCTCGTTATTTTGACGGCCGCAAGATCGGCGATCCGCCTTACACTTTGATTGACTATTTCAAAGAGGCTTATGGCAAGGACTGGCTTTTATTTGTTGACGAGTCCCATATGACCATTCCTCAACTGCGGGGGATGTTTAACGGTGACTATTCAAGAAAAAAAACCTTGATAGATTTTGGTTTCCGGCTGCGGGCCGCTTTTGATAACCGTCCTCTTAAGTTCGAAGAATTTTATCCGTTGGCATCCAAAATAGTCTATGTTTCGGCGACTCCTGACGACTGGGAATTAAAGAGGTCCGGGGTTGCCGAACAGTTGATCAGACCGACCGGAATCATCGACCCGGAAATCATCATCAGGCCAGCTAAAGATGAAGTCCAGGATTTGATCAAGGAGATCGGAAAAAGAGTCGTAAAAAAAGAAAAAATCTTGGTAACGACGTTGACGAAGAAAATCGCCGAGGACCTGACCGGCTATTTGAAAGAAAAGAGCATCCGTGCCTCTTATCTTCATAGCGACATCGAAACGCTGGAGAGAAGCGATATTCTTGACAATCTAAGAAAAGGTGAGTTTGACGTTTTGATCGGAGTCAATCTGCTGAGGGAAGGATTGGATCTTCCCGAAGTTTCTTTGGTTGCGATACTGGACGCCGATAAGGAGGGTTTTTTGCGATCAAGAACGTCGTTGATTCAAACCATGGGGCGGGCAGCCAGGAACATCACCAGCCAGGTCATCTTGTATGCCGATACCATTACCAAATCGATCAAGGAAGCTACCGGCGAAATCGAGAGGAGGAGATCTTATCAACTCGACTACAACAGGAAACACAAAATCGTCCCAAAGACGATTTTCAAGCCGATACGGGAAAGGATAGTTGCCAAGGAAGAAACGTTTCTTTTGTTCGACAAAAAATTTGACTCGGACTATTTGAAGAATCTTAACCCGGAAGCGATGACACCGTATGACAAGAAGAAAGTCGCCAAGAAGTTGGAGTTGGAAATGAGGAAGCAGGCAGAAGAGCTCAATTTTGAATTGGCGATAAAAATTAGGGACAAAGTCAATGAACTGAAAAACTAGGTTAGAAATTAAAAAACAAAAACTAAAAAACTTACTATGGATTACATTCGTATCAAAGGTGCCAGACAGCACAATCTGAAAAACATCGATTTGGAAATTCCCAAAAATAAATTGGTGGTTGTCACCGGGATTTCCGGATCGGGGAAATCATCTTTGGCATTCGACACCATATATGCCGAAGGACAGCGACGCTACGTCGAATCTTTGTCAGCTTATGCCAGACAGTTCCTTGGCGTTATGGACAAACCCGACGTCGACCTAATAGAGGGTTTATCGCCCTCGATATCGATCGACCAAAAAACAGCTTCTCATAACCCCCGTTCCACCGTAGGTACGATTACGGAAATATATGATTATTTTCGTCTCTTGTTCGCGCGTGCCGGACACCCTCACTGTCCTTTATGCGGAAGGGAGATTACGAAAATGTCTCTTGACGAAATCGTCGATAAAGTCGTCAAACAAGTTTTTGACAGGGTAAAACAAGACAAGATAAAACCATCCTCTTTCAACATTCTGTCGCCTGTTGTCAGATCAAAAAAAGGCGAATTTAAGGATCTTTTTGCAAATCTGGTATCCAAAGGATTTTCCCGAGCCAGAGTGGATGGGCGGGAAAAAAACCTCAACGAAGATGTTGATTTGATCAAGACCAACAAGCACGATATCGAAGTCGTCATCGACCAATTCGGCCTCAATTTCAAACAAAGCAACGATAAAGTTTTCATGGCCAACTTAAGGTCTAGGCTGGCGACGACTATTGAACAAGCCCTCAATCTGTCAGAAGGTCTGGTTATTGTCGACTTTGACAAGAAGAATCACCTATACTCGGAAAAATTTTCCTGCCCTGTTGATAATATTTCTTTACCCGAACTGGAGCCGAGAATGTTTTCTTTTAATTCGCCATTGGGCGCGTGCGACAACTGCAAAGGCATCGGTACGATTTTTGCCGTGGACAAAAATTTGGTTTTCAACAAAAATCTGAGCATTGACGAGGGAGGAATTCTTCCTTTTAATAAATTCTTTTTCCACGAAACTTGGTATATGAGATTGCTCAAACAAGTCGCTGAAGAAGAGGGGATAGATCTTGATAAACCAATCGGCCAGTTGGGCGATAAGCAAATAAAGATCCTTCTTTTTGGAACGGAAAAAGTCTATCGGGTCCCTGGAACTAACCGTTTCGGAAAGCAAACAGTCATATACGAGAAATTTTCCGGGATCGTAGCCGAGTTGGAAAGGAAATATTACGAATCGGCAGGAGATTATAGCGGTTTCGAAATCCAAAAGTACATGCGCGAAGAAGTCTGTCCCAAGTGCCAAGGAAAAAAACTGAAACCAGAAATTCTTTCCGTAACCATTGATAAAAAAAACATCGCCGAACTATCAGACGATTCGATTGATTTTTTGACGGACTATTTTAAAAACAAACTATCGGCGACTCTTACCCAGTACGAGGTACAGATTGCCAAGCCGATCATTAAGGAGATTTTATCCCGGTTGAATTTTTTGAATAACGTCGGATTGTCTTATCTGACTATTGGCAGGACTGCCAAGACTCTTTCCGGCGGGGAATTGCAAAGGATAAGACTGGCCTCCCAGATTGGAACCGGTTTGACCGGCGTGCTTTATGTCTTGGATGAACCGTCGATCGGGCTTCATCCCAAAGACGTTTCTTCGCTGATAGAAACGTTAAAAAAGCTTAGAGATCTGGGCAATAGTTTGATCATTGTCGAACACGATTGGGAGACGATCGATGCCGGCGACTATTTGGTTGAGTTAGGTCCGAGAGCGGGCAAAAACGGAGGAAAAGTCGTTTTCAGCGGAACTCTGGAAGAAATCAAAAAAGATTCAAGCTCTCTGACCGGTCAGTTTCTTTCCGGGAAAAGAAAGATTGAGTCTCCGGAAAGAAAATTGGTTTTGCATAACGGCGAAATCGTCATCAAAGGAGCCAAAGAGCATAACCTAAAAAACATCAACATCAAATTGCCGCTTGGTAATTTGATTGCGGTTACCGGAGTTTCCGGAAGCGGAAAATCAACTCTGGTTACGGAAACGATCTATCCGGCTTTGAAATATTATCTCGACGGCTATTACAACCAAAAAATCGGTGAGTTCCAGACTATTGAGGGTTACCAGTATTTGGACAGAGTTTATTTGGTTGATCAATCTCCAATCGGCAGGACGCCGAGATCAAATCCTTCGACTTATATCGGATTCTTCGACGAAATCAGGGAAATTTTTGCGGAAACGGTCGACGCCAAAATGGCCGGTTTCAAAAAAGGCAGATTTTCTTTTAATGTCAAAGGCGGCCGTTGCGAAAAATGTCAGGGAGCCGGAGTTTTGAAAATCGAGATGCAGTTTCTGAGCGATGTCTATGTAATTTGCGACGTTTGTGACGGAAAACGGTATAACAAAGAAACCCTAGAAGTCAAGTATAAAGGAAAGAGCATCTACGAGGTTTTGAAAATGACCGTTGACGAAGCGACTGATTTTTTTGCCAATCACTTCAGAATTTTTGCAAAGCTTGACTTCCTGAAAAAAACCGGGTTAGGGTATTTGGAATTGGGACAACCGGCCCCGACCCTGTCAGGAGGAGAAGCCCAACGGTTAAAACTGGTCAACGAACTGTCCCGGAGAGAAACGGGAAGGGCTTTGTATATTTTGGACGAACCGACTACCGGTCTCCATTTTTTTGACATAGAAAAATTATTGGCAACTCTTCAGGAGCTCGTCAGTCGAGGTAATACTGTAGTTGTCATCGAACACAACCTCGACGTCATAAAAAATTGCCAACATATAATCGATTTGGGACCGGAAGGAGGCAATAAAGGAGGCAAAGTGTTATATCAGGGAGAATTAAAAGGTATACTTAAAGTTAAAGAATCGTATACCGGGCAATATCTAAAGAAAATGATGAATAACAAATAATAAATATTAAAAATTTATTATTTGTTATTGAATTGTTATTTGATATTTATTGTCTGATATTGTCATGCTTAAAATATTAAAAGGACTTTTTCTTTTTTCGGTTTTTGCAATTCTGTTGAGCGTTTCTTCGCGGGTTTACGCCGCCGATTTCAAGGCTGACTACCAAGTCCAGTACAATCTGTTTCAAACAAAAGACAACCTTACTTCGAACGTCAAATTTAATATCAAGATAACCAATCTGCGCGGCGACGTATATGTCAATAAATTTGCCATCAGTTTTCCCAGGTCATTCGCGATCAGCAATCTAAAATCTTCAGACGACCATGGGGAAGTTATTCCTAAAGTGACAACCGATGATCAGAATATTAAAGTCGAAATGGAATTTTCGAACCCAAATATCGGGCGGGATACGGTCAACAATTTTTATCTTACTTTTGACCAGAGCAACCTTTTCAAAACCAACGGCAATGTATGGGAAGTCGCCATACCGGTCATCGAAAACAGACAAGACGGCGATTATCAAGTAACCGTCAATCTACCCTCCGACACTAATAAAAAGATTTCCATTGCCAAGCCAAAACCAACCACGATTTCCGGAAACCAGATCATTTGGGATAATCCGCAAACGAAAACTATATATGCCGTATTCGGAGATACCCAGATCTATGACGCCGAGTTAACATATCACTTGAAAAACAGCGATGTTTTTCCCATCATAACCGAGGTTGCCTTTCCGCCCGACAGCCTATACCAAAAAATATTTCTCAAATCGATCGACCCCCCGCCAAATTCTGTTTACCAGGATAGCGATGGCAATTATATGGGGAAATATTATCTGAATCCGCTCGAATCGAAGACCATCGTATTCGACGCCCTCATAGAAGTTTTCGCCGAACCGCGTGATGAAATGATCCCCATTATTCGAAGCATGATGGACACTCAGAAGAATTATCTTCTCGATCAGCAGAAGTACTGGACAATCACGAGTCTGGATAAAATAAGTTCTTTACAGACGCCTTTGGATATCTACAATTTTGACGTCAACGATCTACATTATAATTACAAGAAAGTTAACTCCGACAATACGAGGTTGGGTGCACAAACCGTTCTCGATCATCCTGACCAAGCCGTTTGCCTTGAATTTACCGACCTTTTCGTTGCCGCGGCTAGAGAAAAAGGAATCATGTCGAGAGAAGTCGAGGGCTTTGGTTTTTCTTACGATCCGCAACTCCAGCCTTTATCGTTGGTATCGGATATTCTTCATGCCTGGCCGGAGTATTACAACCAGGATGCCAACTACTGGGTGCCGGTGGATCCGACTTGGCAAAACACTTCGGGAATTGACTATTTTTCTTCCTTTGATTTGAATCACATTGCTTTTGTTTTTCATGGAAAAAAACCTGATTACCCTTTACCGGCCGGCATGTACAAAACAGGGGATTCAAAAGACATCTCCATCAAAGCGACGACAGAGGTTCCTTTGGATAAAAAGGAAGTCGGCATCGAGGGTTTCGGATTGCCGGCCAATATTTTCGACAACAAAGATTACGAAGGGAAATTTTTCATAAAAAACAACGGCAACGTCTATCTTCTTGATGTTCCAATCGAGATAAGAGGAGGCAATATTTCCGTTACCGGCGATAAAACGACCATCGCCTCGTTGGCTCCGTTCGAAAAAAGGGAAATCGATTTTCAGTACCGGTCATCCCTAAAAAATCAACCCGCTCAAGGAAAAATATCGATCTACGTTTACGGTAGCAAACTTGTCGAGTCGTCCGTCAAGATCGTTCCGCATATTTTTGAAACGATTCTCTTCGTTTGTTTTGGATTTTTAGTCGTCTTCGGAATTATTGTCGTTTATAAAAAGGTTAGATCATGATCAAAAAAAACGCCATCGCCGATCTTCCGACTACTTTTGGAGTTTATCTTTTCAAGCAGGGAAACAAAATTATTTATATCGGCAAATCGATCAACATCAGGGTCAGGGTTAAATCACACCTGGAAAATGCCAAACTTGACCGAAAGGAATTTTTGATCGTCAGCAATGCGGATAAAATTGACTACGTCGTTACCGACAATGAATTTGCGGCGTTGATTCTCGAATCCCAGTTGATAAAAAAATTTCACCCGAAATACAACGTCATTTGGAAGGACGGAAAGAACTACCTATATATAAAAGTGACGGTCAAGGATAGATATCCTAAGGTTCTTCTTTCCAGGAAAGAAAATGATGATAGATCGCTCTATTTTGGTCCGTTTTCTTCCGTTAGAGTCACCGAGTCTTTAGTGAACGACATAAGACGCATCGTCCCTTTTTGTACCGAAAAAAGCCTTTCCGAAAAACCCTGTTTCTATTCAAAAATTAATCTCTGCCAGCCTTGTCCAAATTTCATAAAAAAACAAAACAAAGACGACGAAAGGAAGCTAAGATTGATCTATCGACATAATATCAGGAGAGTTTTGAAAATTCTTAACGGAGGAGTTACTGATATTCTGACCGGACTGTACCGTCAATTAAAATCTTTGACTAAATCGGAAAATTTTGAAGAAGCGATAAAAATCAGGAACAAGATTTTTCGCCTTGAGCGTTTGATCAATCATCCGACGACAGATCTGGCAATAGTTAACGAACAGAACCACAAAAAGTCTGACAGTTTGCATCTGTTGACAGAAGAGTTAAGCAAATATTTTCCTGGAATTAAAAAACTAGATAGGATCGAATGTTATGATATTAGCAACCTCAAACAATCCAACCAGGTTGGCTCGATGGTCGTCATGAACCACGGGCAAATCGACAAAAAAGAATACCGCCGTTTCAGGATTAAGCAGGTCGGATCCCGTTCGGACTTCGACAGGCTAAAAGAAGTCATCTCAAGAAGGTTTAAAAATCACTGGACTTTCCCGGATTTGGTCGTGGTCGACGGCGGCCGTCCACAAGTGAAAATCGTCATCGACAAACTGACGGAAATCGGTATAAAAATTCCGGTTCTTGGGATCGCCAAGAATCCTGACCGATTGGTATTGGGAATTTCCGATTATCCTACAGTTAGGTTTCCTCAAACCAATCCAGCCTTCAACCTCATCAGATTGTTAAGGGACGAGTCGCACCGATTTGCAAAAAAATACCATATTCTGCTTCGCCGCCGCCCCCTTTTGGTATAATGTAAACACCCATGAAAAAAATATTTCGCATGATCATTTTTTCGGCCATAGCCATCTATCTGACCTCGTTATGGGATAAGGGTTTTATTATCAAAAGCGATTGGTTAATTTATCTAAAAGCTTCTCTGGTCATCGCGGCGATTTATTATTTGGTTATTCCCGTTTCAAAACTAATCTTGCTTCCTTTGAACATTTTGACGCTCGGGATGGTTTCGGTGATTTTTTATGCCCTGGTATTGTTTTTTTTCCTCAATAAGCTGTCGCTGATACAAATTCAATCTTGGCGGTTTGGCGGTTTGTCATTTCATGGATTGATGGTGATACCTTTAGGGGTGAGTCAATTGGGCAACATCTTCTTGTCGGCTTTTTCGCTGTCGACCGTTATTAATTTGTTAGAAAAGCTTTTATGAAGAATTTGCTTTTGATAATCAATATTGTCTTGAGTATTGCTATCGTGATTTTTATTTTGATTCAGGGAGGTGGAGCGGGGTTGGGTAGCGCCTGGGGTGGCGGCGGAGAAAGGTTCCAGACAAGGCGGGGTATAGAAAAAGTCGTTCTCTGGGCATCGACGATCGCAATCGTCCTATTTTTTATTGTCTCTTTGATTAATCTGTTCGCCAAATAACCATCATAAAGTAAGTTTAACGGATCTATGTTTCAAAAAAAAACCTTGCGTTACTATTACTGGTTGGTTATAGAATTTTTCAAAAAGAATAGTCGTTTGATCGCGATTAGTTTTTTTATCAGTTTTATCGGAATTATCGCTTTTTTGTCGGTTTCTCCTTACATTAAAATCGCCCTAAACCGGGAGGAAACGATCGGTTTGGTTGGCAATTATGATCTAAACAACCCTCCGGATGAGATAGTCAATAAGATCTCCAATGGATTGGTGACGGTGACCGACAAGGGTGAGATTATCCCCGTTATCGCCAATTCTTGGGAAGTGAAAGACGGCGGAAAAATCTACCGTTTCCATTTGAAGGACAGTCTCCTTTGGGGCGACAACAAAAAACTGGTGGCCGGTGATATAAAATATCAATTTGAGGATATCGCCGTTAAAGCCGTTGACGACCGGACTCTTGATTTTATCCTGACTAAACCGTTGGGAATATTTCCCACTTATTTGAGCAAACCGATCTTGAGATATCCTTTGATCGGGGTGGCCGGTTATTACAAAGTTAGCAACATAAAGACAGAAGGGGGTTTCTTGAAAGAAGTCCTTCTGACTCCCAACACCAAAGACATCTCTCCTATAAGGTATAAATTTTATCAGAATGATTCCCAGCTCGTAAACGCTTATAAAAGCGGCGAAATCAACGAGATGACCGTTTCAAAAAAGTCGATCGCCGATACATTTTTAGCCTGGAAAAACTCAACTATTACCAAGGCCGTTGATTATAGCAGGTTGATGACGATATTTTACAACTTTAAAAATCCGCTTTTGGCGAACAAAAATGTCAGATCGGCCCTATCCCTTTTGGTCGATGACAAAAAAATCAGCGCCCTCGGTGAAGTTGCCAAAGGTCCGATTGCGCCGATTTCCTGGGCTTTCGACCCAGATTTAAAAAACTATAACTATGATCCTGATACGGCAAAAAAAATCATCCAAAAGGAAAAAATTGCCAGTTCGTCGGCTGAACTCAACTTTGTCACTTTTTTTGACTACTACGATGTCGCCGATCAATTCGTCAATGAGATAAAAAACTCCGGGCTACCGGTTAATCTGAGCATTTCTTCTTCAGACCGTCCGGATAATTTCGATTTTCTTTTGGCGTTTTGGAAAGTGCCGGAAGATCCGGACCAGTACTATTTTTGGCATTCGACGCAGACGGTCGGCAACATAGGAAGTTATAAAAACGTCAAAGTGGACTTGCTTTTGGAAAAGGGTCGATCGACCATCAACATCGACGAAAGGCAAAAAGACTATTTTGACCTGCAGAAAGCCATGGCAGACGATCCGCCGGCTTTGTTTGTCTACTATCCCTACGTTTATACGATAAAGAGGAAATAATCAAACTCGGAAATATCGCACGAACAAACTCAATCGTTTAAATAATTGATTTGATATTTGTTTATTTGTAGATTTGGCTATTTTTCTTAGTGTCGGGGAGAGGACTTGAACCTCCACAGCCTTGCGGCCACAAGCCCCTCAAGCTTGCGCGTCTGCCAGTTCCGCCACCCCGACTTAAGTAAAGCCAATTATATCATTTTTTGCTATCATAAACTATGTGCCCAACCTGTGTTTTGACGATTGGAGCGGGATTACTCATAGCCAGAAAACTTGGAGTAAACGACGTCATTTCAATCGGCGTCATTACCGTTATTTTCTCTTATCTTTTAGATATACTAACGAGAAAAATTAATAAGGGCAAAGTTTTCTTCCCGTACCAAAGGATATTTATTCCGATCGTTATTCTGTTGATCTCTATCTTCGTGGCTAAGTTTCTGCTATAAATATGATATGGATTTAGTTTCTGATTTTTTAAAAGCCCTAGCTAAATTTTTCAAAAAAATGTTCAGTTGTTGCGCCGATTGACTATGACTTTGACAGAATTATCATATCAAGTGAGGAAGTTGCTGCCTTTTTTGGTTCTTTTTATTTTGGTTTTTTTGATAATTTTTTACTCGTTCAAGTTGTTGTTTGTTTATCTTGAGGCTAATCAAGCCAAACCGCCGATTGTGCCGACGCTTTTTGGCAAGATCGACGTACCGACTGTCAACGAGGCGACTTCGAGCGCCAACTTCAAGTTTACCCTCGATACGATCGAAGGACATCCGGTGACGACGACCGACAGCGCAAAGGTATTTTTCTTGCCAAAGCCGGCCACCCGTTTCGGCTATCGGGAAAAAATCTATTTGATGGCACAAGCTCTAGGATATGACACCCAAGTAACCGATTACAAGTTGAACGGTAATCTGGCTGTTTTCGACGACGGCATCCATGTTTTGACCATCAACATCGGTAACTTCAATTTTACGTACGAAAGCAAACCCGATTCTTCAACGCTGGCGTCAAGCGGCACCTACATTCCTTCCCAAACCGATGTTCAAAACAAAGCGATCGATTTCTTGAAAGGAGTCGGTCGGTATCCTGAGGAGCTTGCAACCGGCACGACAAACATTATTTATCTGAAATACGACCCCGGCTTGGATACTTATACTAACGTCGATAATCAATACAGCGCCAATTTGGTCGAAGTCGATTTCTATCGTCAGAACGTCGATGGTATTCCGGTTGCGACACCCAGGTTTTTTACCAGCCAAAATTATGTCATCATGCAGTTTAACAAGGACGGTTACCAGGTCGTCAAAGCTCAAGTCGCTTTTTTTGAGAAATCAGACACCCAGGTCGACCTTTATCCGGTAAAGACTGCCGACGTGGCCTGGCAGGAACTGCTTGACGGTAAAGGAATAGTTGTCGCAGCCACAAAAGGAGTCAGGCAGATCAGCATAAAACAGATGTCCATCTATTATTTCGATCCGGACGTTTACCAGAGCTATCTTGAGCCGGTTTATGTTTTTATCGGCGATAACGATTTCGTTGCTTTTGTACCCGCAGTGACAGACCAGTATCTCATTGGTAATTGACGTAGTCTACGTTGGCGTTAATCCAATTGATTATGTTGGCAGTATCTTTGAATCTATCGAGGCTTTTCAAAACGACAATGATAAATTTGTGGCCGCTATTTTTGTAGAAAGTGACCAGGTTCTGGCCGGCTTCATCGGTATATCCGGTTTTTAGACCACCGACTCCAGGGATTTCCCCCAATAGTTCGTTGACGTTATTTAATTGATGGAAATATTTAAAGTCGACGTCAGATACGGTAATTTCTTTGGTGGAAGCGATTTTGGCGAGGTATTCGTTTTTGAGAAGTTCCCTAGCTGCTAAAGCCAAATCAAACGGAGAGACGTGTTGGGAGTAGGCGTCTAGACCGTTAGGGTTGACAAAATGGGTTTGTTTCATTCCCAAACTTGAGGCTTTTTGGTTCATCAAGGAAATGAACTTGGCATAGCCATAGCTGTCGGCCAGGACGTAGGCGGCGTCGTTGCCGGAATAAACGAGCATGCCGTACAGGAGGTTTTCCACCGTGATTCTTTCACCCGGAACCAAGCCCATCAATTGACCGTCAGAAATGGTTCTTTTTATGGTGATAATTTGATCCGGTTTGTAGACGTCGTAGGAGACCAGGGCGGTGATTATTTTTGTGGTGGAGGCTGGAAAAAAATCCGAGTGCTCGTTCCTTTTGAGTATTGGCGTAAAAGAAGCCAAATCGACGATATAAACGCCTTGGGCCGATATTTCCGGATAGACGAAAGGATTTTTTAGATAGGGGACGGGATTGATATTGATTTTAGGTTGGGTGGTTTTTTTTTCGAATAGGGGCCGGTTATAGGCAAACAGGTGGAAGTAATAAGAATCGCCAGGGTAAAATAGGAAAAGGAGAGTAAAAAAAATAAATAAAAGATAAAATCTGATTTTCATAACACGTTAACCAGTTAACGCGTTAACGTGTTAACGGGTTGGAAACTTTTATTCCTAATTCTTTAAGTTTTTCCGGTTTGACCTCTGACGGGGCTTTCATGATGGCGGTTTTCCCGCCGGAGGTCATCGGCATGGCAATGACTTCCCTCAGATTTTTCTCTCCCGTGATGCAAGTCAGCAACCGGTCGATTCCCGGGGCAATCCCTCCGTGCGGAGGAGCACCGTATCCTAAAGCTTCGATCATGTGGCCAAACTTAAGGTCGATTTCTTCCTTTGACAGTCCCATGATTTCAAAAACCGCCTTTAGTCCTTCAGGGGTATGATTTCTGATGCTTCCTCCTCCGACTTCGTAGCCATTGCAAACGAGATCATACTGGGTGGTCAGGATGTTGGCAATATTTTTCTTTTCCAGGAGGTCTTTCATGAATTCCGGTTTCGGCGCCGAAAACGGATTGTGGGTGAATGTCCAGCCATCGGTATCGGTTTTTTCAAAAAAAGGAAAGTCGACCACCCAGGCAAAGGCTTGGACGTTATTCTTTTTTTCCTCCTCGGTTCGCAAGTCGAACTTGTCCGCCCCGAATTTTTTGATTGCTTCCTGGTAGGTAAAGACAGGAAATGGTTTTTGTTTGATTGGTACCTTGAGCTTGTCATAAATGTCAATAACCATCGATTCGATCAGGTTCATGACGTCTTCACGCTCAACAAAGCTCATTTCCAAGTCCAGCTGGGTAAACTCACCGTAGGCGCGGTCTGCCCGCGGGTCTTCGTCCCTAAAGCAGCGGGCGATCTGAAAGTATTTTTCCACTCCGGCGATCATCAGGAGCTGCTTGTATTGTTGGGGCGATTGCGGCAGCGCATAAAACTTTCCCGGTTGAAGCCTTGAGGGAACGATGAAATCACGGGCACCCTCTGGGGTCGTTTCCGACAGGATCGGCGTCTCGATCTCCAAAAAACCCTGTCTGAAAAGATGCTGCCTGATCAGATCGATGAATTTGCTCCTCAGAGCCAAATTCTTGTACATCCTTGGCCGCCTAAGATCCAGATATCTGTACTTTAGCCTGACTTCTTCGTCTATCTCGTAGCCGTCGGTATTGACGGGAAGGGGAAGGGGCTTGGTTTTATTGAGGATTTTCACTTCTTTGGCTTCGATTTCGATTTTTCCAGTTGCGAGTTTCTCGTTAACCAGTTTAGCGGGTCTTTCTTTAACCAGCCCTTTGATCCAAACCACATCTTCGGTTGAAAGTTGTTTAAAATCTTCTCCGCCGACTACCTGGACGGTGCCGGTCCGGTCCCTCAGATCGATGAAGATGATTTTCTTGTGGTCTCGTTTGCTGTCGACCCAGCCGAAAAGCTCGACTTCTTCACCAATTTTATCAATAATTTGTTCAACGTATAGCTTTTTCATGTTTGATTTTCTAATCATACAGCCTTTTTTACATTTTGACAAGCTAATGGGGTTTAGCTATAATATTGAGCTTTATAGTTAAATTTATAGGATAAAAATATATGGAAGTTTTTGTTCCAAAAGAAATTCAAAAAGCCAGTCGGGCTTTCCCTTTTGCTTTGAGGCCGCCTGAATCAATATTAGGTAGCTTAAACGATCCCAATGGCTCATTGTCGGTGATAGAAGTATTTTTGGGCCACAAAAGGGAAGACAGCCTATATAGTCCTAATATGTTGGCTCCGATAGGAGGAAAGATGTATCCGGGGGAAACCATTTCCCAAGCTGCTTACCGGCGCGTCATGCAGGAGACCGCATTAGCTTGTTCTCCGATGATTGAGAACGAAGAATCAAAAATGCTCGTTAAGGGGTCGTTTAAGTTCGATATCGGAAGATCCGAGGATCCTCATCGGGAAGTATATTTTTCTCTTGTTCCTGTAATCAGTCCCCATATCGTGACAGGCATTTTTCCGATCCAGGAAGACAGCAAGGTCGACCGGCTGATTGGAATGACGATTGATGAATTTCAGCGATCTCTGGTTACTGGGTTATATGATGGTCCAAATGGAAAATTCAAACTTCAGGGTCATATAACAAAATTACAAAATCCGAACGACGTCATCATCGATGCGGAAAACCTTCCTAAAAGAGACCGAATGTTGGAGGCAGTCACAAAACGTTTACAATACCAAGAAATCAAGGCTAAGGCCAAACTTTATCGCCAGCTAAAATATTTTACTCAAGCATTTGGTAAAACTAAAGGGATTTTCCCTGATTTGCCTGGTTTGGCTAGTGAAAGTTTGATGGTTATAGAAGCTAATGATTTAAAAAAAACAATGATAAGTCTAAAAGATAGATTGGGCGTGCTATTTAATCCGATTTTCAAAAAAGCTTACAGTACAGTTGTCGGTGAACTTTACATGGATTATTTCCGAAGGAAAGAGTTACCTTTTGATCACGTTAATGTTTTTGTCGAAGACGATATGTTGAGATTAAAAGACCAAGGAGAAAATATCAAAAAAAGGCTTTTAGACGGTAATTTTGGAGTTGATTTACTGCACTTCTTACCTCTATTCGTACAACAGGAAGATTCGATCAAAGGTAAAACAACAAGATTAATTACGGAAACGTCAAGGTTCATCAGAGATTTGTTCAGGGTCATCACCAATGATTTTTCAACTATTGAAGAAAGAAGAGCAGGTGAAAGTAAAAATGATTATGAAAATAGAAGATATATGAATATCAAGGATTATTTCCTTAGTCCAAATTATTCTTCAGAGAATCAACGATACAGTCTTGACAAGATGGATAGCATACTGACAAAAGTATTATCGGAAGTATTTGGTTATACAGAAGAACAGATTAGAGAGGCTTGGTCTTCTGCCTCACATTTTATGCAAGATTTATCAAATGAAGCTAAGCTGGCTGAACCGGAGTGGAGAGCTTTTTATCAGACTACCCAGCGTCGGAACGAAATCGTTAACTCTTCTCTAGCACAATCACTATTGATGAGTTTGGGAATAGATGTTAACTACCACCATCCAAAAGAGATGTCTCTACTTAAATTTGAAGCTTTATTGGAGATGTTGATTTTTTTGAAGGAATTACTAATACTGCCGACATACAATGAAATTATTAAATCCAGGCCGCACCCCGTTGATTTGGCAATTAGCAAGTTTTTCGGGTCGGTCCAGGAAGAAACCATGATTAAACTTGGACAAGGGAAAAATGAGAGGATAATGAGGATTACTTATCGAAAAGGCGAAAAGAGCAGGATGGTTATCGTCGATGAAAAACCGTATAAGAGTTTAATGTCCGTCATCAGGAAGAGTTTTGAGGAAAGAGTAGAGGACATCGTTGATGTTTTCAGCTGTTCTATCGTTTTACCAAACGATGCTTACGGTAATTATAGTTTTTCCGAAAGAATGAGAATGATGAATGAACAAACCGATGATTTTTTAAATTTCTTACAAGAAACCTATCCTGGTTGGAAAGTCTATAGACTTGAAGATAAACAAACCTTTGAAAATTATTATGACGCCATTGCCGGTAAGGATTTTAGCGCCGGAGGAAAAAGGACAGGTTCGAAAGGAGACTTACTAATCAGGCGAAAGGTTAAAATCCAGATGACTGATCCGGATGGAAAAAATTATTTTTATGAAATAGCCATATATCCGGTCGAGTCATTTTCTGATCAAGATCATGAAAAAGAAAAAGCGCTGGGATTGATGGCCTGGAAGGAAAAGATCGAGGATGATCCGGATTATTCCTTGAAAAGGATTCTTTTTCCTTTGAGAGGAGCTTTGGGTCTTCATTCAATTTATGAGTTATTTAATCCTCCTTCCGTCTATCCTGAACTGATAGACAAGGTTCGAAGCAAAAGCGTGAGAATATTTACTTCTTCTTAAACGGTTCTATTAATTGAATTATTCTTCCTCTCAACTTTTCCCTGTTATTCCAGCGATCTATTTCCAAGTTATAGACGACTTTTATTATTTCTCCCCGAGAGAGTTTTTTGAATTTTTCGGCCTGGTTGAAACCGATCAGTTCCAAATCGCCAAGAAAAATCTTCAGGTGATTATTGGTTTTCCCGAAGATTTGGGCATTTGCCAAGGGTTCCTCACTATAGAAAGTCGGCCTCGGGTTGCCGATGCCGAAAGGCTCGAGTTTTTCCAGAGACTTTACTGCCTCCAGATTGATCTTTGACACGGGGATTTTCAGGTCGGCAGCGATCACCTTTTCGAGATCTTTGTCCAAAATCAATCTGTTAGCTTCTTTTTGGGCAGCTTTGATGAAAGATTCCAGTTTGGATTTTTCGACGGTAAATCCGGCGGCTTGTGCGTGTCCGCCGACGTCGACCAGATGTTTTTTCAGGGAACGGAGGAAGTTGGTGATATGGAAAGACGGGATCGACCTGGCGGAAGCCTTGTAATGATCGTCAATTTTTGTCAAGACGATCGTCGGCCGATAGAATTGCTCGGCGATTTTTGAGGCGATCAGACCGATAATTCCCTCGTGCCATTTATCTGATATAAGAATGATCAATTTGTTATTGATTACGGATTTCTGATTGCTGATTATAGATTTTGCTTCGTCAACTGATTTTTGAACAAGATCCTGTCTTTCCGTATTAAGATTGCCGATCTGGTGGGCGAGTTGATAAGCTTTTTTTTCGTCGCTGGTGCAAAGGAGGCGGAGGGCGTCGATAGCATGCTTGAGTCTGCCGACGGCGTTGATACGCGGCGCGATGATGAATCCAACCTCATAAGGGGTTATTTTTTTGCCGTAGATACCGGCTTGCTGGAGGATATGTTTGACGCCAAAACGTTTGACCTTGGAAAATGCCTCGAGGCCGTATTTTGCGACCGAACGGGAAGGGCCAACCAAGGGTACGAGGTCAGCAATTGTGCCGATTGAAGCGAGGGCGAGGTAATCAGAAGAAAAGTTAGCGGTCAACAGTGATTGGTGAGTAGTTTTAGATTTAAAAATGTTAAATACTTCCTTAGCAAAAAAATAGGCGACGCCCGATCCAGAGAGAACTGGAATATGAAAAATTGCGTAAGCTTTGGGGATTTTGTCAGACTTCAAATGATGATCGGTAACAATCACTTTGATACCTTTTTTCTTTGCGTATTCAATTTCTTTGACTTTAGTGATTCCGTGGTCAACGCTGATTATCAGAGCAGGATTAAAATTCTTGATTACATTATCAATGCCAATGATTGAAAACCCATATCCTTCTTTTTTCCGGTCGGGAACATAAGGCATGACTTTAAAACCCAGCAAATACAAGGTTTCCCAAAGAATCGTTCCACCGGTGATCCCGTCGGCGTCGTAGTCGGTATAGACGATAATCATTTGATCATTTTTTTTGACGTCTCTCAGAATTTTATCTACTTTAATTAAATAAAGTGAATATTTTGGGTCAAAATCCTTTAAGGAAATTGACAGGGGGGATTTCGGATCCAGAAATTCACTGATTTCCTTGATCCGGCGATTTTTGATAATAAGGTCAACCAATTGTTTCGGAGTTATTTTTTCATCGGATCCTATTTCTTGTTTAAAGGTTATTTTCATTTTTTTCGGAAAGCAGGTTAGTTGATGTTAACTTTTGTCCAAGGGATTGGAAGTTTTTTGTAACCTGAGATGATTGATTGTAGGCGTTGACGATGTGCTTGTTCAAAACCATCAGGTTTTCTTCTGTTTTCTGGTAGTCTTTTTTTATCGCATTGAGGAGGGTAATGACTTGTTTTGCCTTTTGTTCGATTTTTTGTCCTTCGAAAGAAAGCAGAATTGCTTTGATGTAGGCATAAAAACTCATCGGCGAAACCGGCAGGACCATTTTACTCCCCGCATAATCGAAAAGTTCGTCGTCGCTGATGATTTCATAATAGACGTTTTCCGAAGGAATATACATTAAAGCATAGTCGACGGTCTTTTCATCCGGCAGGATGTATTTTTTGGAGATATCCGAGATGTGTTTTTTGACGTCACTCATAAAAAGTTTTTTGAATTCCTGGCGTTCCTTGCTGTCTTCCGACTTGGAAAATTTTTTGAAATTATCCAAAGGAAATTTCGAATCAATCGGGATCATCCCTTGAGAAGTAACTATGACGGCGTCGACTTTTTCCCCGTTTTTAAAAGCGTATTGAAGCTTGTAGGAGTCTTTAGGAAAGTACTGCTTCAATAGGTCTTTGAGGATCTGCTCTCCGATATTTCCGCGGATTTTCGGCGAAGAGAGAAATTCCTGCAGTTCTTTCATCGACCGGCCGATTTCCGAAAATTCGCCAATATTTTTTTGTACTTGGGCAATGACGTAAGCTGCTTTGTCCAAACGGGCGTTGAAAGTATTCATCTGCTCGGTCAGTTTTCTATCAGTCGCGCTGTTTGATGATTTGAGCCATTCAATAAGTTCAGAAGATATTTTAGTTTTTTCCTCAAGTTTATTAAACCAAAGACGGAGGACTGCAAGTATTATCAAAATAATAAAAACGGCTGCGATTGCAATCATGAAGGTAATAGAAAACATTACCTATATTTTATCATTATTGGCTAAATTATTATCGAACGAAATGAAATAAAAAGACTAAACACCTTAAGTCAGATGTCTTATATCAAACCGCCGCCTTTGAAGATGCGTGGCTTAAGGGCATCTTGAGGATTTTTTTCTTCAAACTGTTGCTGACTTGGTTGTTTTTCTTTTTCGACTTTATTGATTGGTGTCGTTGGCTGGGATTCTGGTCCGTTGCCGGCTCTAAAAGTCGGTATCGGGGCTGGAGGAGCATTGGCTGGTTTCCTGAATGGTTTTTTGACCGCACCCATCCTCAACAAAGTGGCGATGTTTTGAAAAGTGTCGGCGTTTGTCGAATAGGAGGTGAAATTATTGGTAGCAGCAGCCACTCCGGCATAAAGATTGGTGGCGATATCGCGGTCAAGTTCAACCCTCAAACTTTGTAGGGCGTCGAGAGCCAGTTCCGATATCGAAGAAGCGGTTTTATTGACGAAATTTATGGTGCCGTAATAAGCATTAGTCAAATGGCGATCAATATTGATGATGTCTTTTCCGGTAAACTGGCTTTGGTTTTCACTATAGATAGTTCCCAAACTGTTTAGAGTCGGGCTATCTAAGATGATGATAAAATCGACCACTCCACCGGTATAGGAAAAAGAGACTTGATTCGGATTTAGTTTGGAAAATCCCTGTCTCGGGGTGACGATTAAATTGAACGATTCGCCTTGGATGTTATAGTCTACCTTATCGATCGCGCCTTCGGCATAGGGGAAGGAGATCATCAAGGAGTCTCCTCCTGCTCCAATGACGGACTGGAATTTGTCAGCGGCGATTAAATCGGAGGTAGGCTTTTGAGAGCAAGCCAGAGCAACATTTTTACCAATCTTCGTCAGGGACAGATAGATGGCGGTTGAGGAAGCGATAGAATCCAAGCTAGGATTGGGAGGGATAATAATTACCCCAGATTTACCTTTATTGACGACTTCGGCGATGCGCGATAGAGTGTTATTTTGCTGGTTATTCATAACTATAGGATAGATTTTATCACATCACCTATCCTAATGTCAAGTTTCGGATAAAACATCATTCCAGCCTCCTGGCCTTTCTTTACTTCATCAATAACTTTGGCACGGATCCGCAAGGAAACTATTTTTGTTTTTCCTATAAGCTTATTTTCCCGATAGCATTCCAACGGGTCGTTCAAATTAAATTTTCCTTTGCTGACCTTAACTCCGAAGATAGTTTCTTGCTCGATGACGAAAGTAGCCAATATTTTTGCTTCACCTTTGAGATTTTTTTCCTTTTCCTCTTTTTCTTTAATGAGGCTGGCGACCTCGGTTATTTCGTCGAGGAGTTCATAGATGATCTGGTAGTTTTTTATGATGATTTTTTCTTGTTTGGCTAGATCTTGTGCTTCGGCGGTGGGCTTGACGCCAAATCCGATAATGATGGATTTAGTCGTTTTGGCAAGGAAAATATCAGATTTATTGATTTCGCCGACGGCTTTAAGGGCGACCTCAATGTCTTTGTTGTCTTTGATTGATTCGTTGATGGCTTCCAGGCTGCCTTGGGAATCGGTTTTGATGATGATGGACAGTTTTTTTTCTTTCGGGGCGGAATTCAGGATTGCATCAAGGGTAAAAGGTTGGTTGTTGGGCGATTGAGGTTGATCTGGGATTTTTTTCTCTTCTAGCCTGACTTGAATAAGTGAACCCACTTCCGGCATTTCATCAAAACCAAGGATCTCGAAAGGCGTCGACGGTATGACTTCCGATACGATTTGACCTCTATCGTTGTAGATAGAACGGACTTTTATTTTTTTTGTTCCCGAGTACAAAGTATCACCGGTTTTTATCTTGCCGTTTTTTATGATTGCCGAAGCGACGATGCCGCGGCGGTCTTTTTTGGTTTCTATGATGTAGGCAACCGGATCGGCGCCAACGTCAAAAACCAAATTGAGATCGGTTGATATCAAAAGAATCGTTTCCAAAAGCTCTTTGATTCCTTGGCCGTTTTTGGCGGATACCAAAGCTACCGGTACCTGGCCCCCTTTACCTTCGGTCATGACTTCGTATTTGAGGAGATCATTTTTAACCTTGTCAGGGTTAGCTTCAGGAAGATCTATTTTATTGATGACGACAATAAAGGGGATTTTTGCCGCTTTGATATGGGAGATCGATTCGGCGGTTTGAGGCATTACCGAGTCTTTGCCGTCTATCAAAAGTAGGGCAACATCAGCGACATTGGCACCCCTTGATCTTAATTTAGAAAAAGCTTCATGTCCAGGAGTATCGATGAAAGTGATTTGGTTGGTTTTATAGTCTTTAAAGTCGGTTTTTATTTCGTAGGCGCCGATTTTTTGAGTTATTCCGCCATATTCTTTTTCGGTCAAGTTGGTTTTCCGGATATAGTCAAGTAAGGTAGTTTTTCCATGGTCGACGTGACCGAGGATTGTGACAATTGGTGGGCGTGGTTGCATTGCTTAATTATAATTCAAAAGTCGAAAGTTAGAAGTCTAAATTAAATTTTTACTTGGTAATATTGTCCTTTGCTTCGTCAACTTTATTTTCTGGAGCCACTTCCTC
The DNA here is from genome assembly GCA_023381015.1 of Patescibacteria group bacterium. Classification (GTDB taxonomy): domain Bacteria; phylum Patescibacteriota; class Microgenomatia; order UBA1406; family GWC2-37-13; genus GWC2-37-13. The sequence goes on from JAMCTE010000017.1 coordinate 39,199, forward strand.
TTTTTCTTTTTTTTCTGCGCTTTCTTCTGTTTTTTGTTTAGTTTGGAGGATGTCTATTTCGTACTCGGCCAACTTTGAGGCGAGATTGACATTGATTCCTCCTTTTCCGATCGCTAAGGGAGCCTCTTTTTCTTCGACGGTGACTTTGGCTTTTTTTGCTTCTTCGTCGATTTCGATGTCTTGAATTTTTGCCGGCGATAGGGCGGCCGTCAAGAAAATTTTTATATCCTTGTTCCATTGGATAATGTCAATTTTTTCCGTTCCCCCCAATTCGTCGGTCACGGTTTGGACTCTGACTCCTTTTTGTCCGACGCAGGCCCCGACCGGATCGACTCCACCTTGAGTTGAATAAACGGCAATCTTGGCTCTTTCTCCCGGTTCCCGGGCGACTTTTTTGATTTCCACCGTTTCGTTGGAAACTTCAGGTACTTCGCGTTTAAAAAGTTCAATGATCAGTCTGGGGTCGGCTCGGGAAACTATGATTCGCGGGTTGCCAAACTTGTCGTCGGCAATATCTTTAAGATAAACAATTAAGCTGTCATTAACCCTGTAGCGTTCAGTTTTTATTTGTTCCTCTTTCGGTAAGACAGCTTCGGCCCGACCGATGTCGAGGAAGGCGTTATAGCCGTCATAACGAATGACACGACCTTTTATGATCGTACCGATTTGTGATTTATAGTGGACGGCGACGGTTTTTTTCTCGGCTTCCCTGATTTTTTGCAGTATGACTTGTTTGGCGGTTTGGGCAGCGATCCTACCGAATCCAGGCGGGGTAATGTCTTTGCCTTCTTTAATGATTTTTGTTTCGCCGTTATCTTTGTTGATTTTGGCGGTAATTGTTTCGTCGGTTAAGGATTCCGGATATTCTCGTTTGTAAGCGGCGATTACGGCAGCTTCAATTGAAGCAATCACGTCGTCTGGAGAGATACCTCTTTCCGTGGCGACCTGATTTAAGGCCAAAGCAAATTCAGTTTTTATTATAGTCATAACTATTTATTCTACCAAATTTTTATTTTTGTGGGGGAGGAGATTGTGGCTTTTTTTCCGCCGGTTTTTCCTTTGTTTCAGCTTTTGCGGTTTCAGCCGTGCCAGTTGCAGCAGCTTCCTCTCCTTCTTTTGGAGCTTCGGCGATCACCTCGGGCGCAGCGGCCGTGGTGTCAGGAGTAATGCTTTCTTCCTTGTGTTCAACTACGGAAACGACAACTTTCTCGGGAGCTGTTTTGACTTCGAATTTGTCTGATTTTTTCAGGTCGCCTACTTTTATTTCTTGACCGATTTCTTTTATGACGCTGATATCAATTTCAATTTCCGAGGGGATATCTTGCGGTAGGGCTTCAATTAATACAGTCTCGGTCTGTAAAAGAAGAACTCCTCCCTTTTGACTGACTGCTTCGGAAACGCCGGTCGTTTTGACCGGAACGGAAGCCTCGATCTTTTTCTTCAAATCTATTTTTCTGAAGTCAACATGGAGGATAGCGTCGGAAACGGGATGTCTTTGGACGTTTCTGATCAGGGCGGGGATTTCTTCTTTGCCAGATTCAAGATAGACGACACCGGTTTCTTTAACGATTTTATAAGTTTTTAAAAAGTCTTTGAAGTCGACGCTTATAGATTGGGATTTAAAGTCAGGACCAAAGACATTGGCCAACACTAAACCATCTTTTCTTAACTTTCTCGCTTTTTTTCCAACCAACTCTCGCGGTTTAACGGTAAGTTTTACCTTGTCGGTCGCTGTTTTTGCCATATTGATTATTGTTTAGACAGTTCAATGAAAAATATTTTATCTGTCGATAAATTGGTATTATAGATAATTTGATCGTCTTTGACAAGGGGAGAAAAATTTTGGTTGATCAGAGAGATGTTTTTATCCAGTCTGAAGTCAAGAATTAAGTCCGAATTACTGGCTCCGATTTGTTTCTGTAAAACCAATTGGTAAATTTGACCGCCGGATTTTAGTTGGTCATTTAATTGGTAGCTGATTTTTATTTCGACGGTTTTTTTCGGTGGAACTTCAAAATAAAAACCGATCTGTTTGAATTTGTCGTCTTTTTGGTCATAGTCCTCTACAAGAACACCGTCCTTGGTGATTTGTTTGACAACGGAGTTCTCAGGCAGCAAGATCTGGAAGTAGTTCCGGTAGTAACCGGTAGGAAAAATTTCCGACGGAGAATTGTTTTCGTATTGAATAGAAAGCAAATGGGTGATTTTTCCGCCGGAATCGATGGTGGTTTTTAGGTAGATTGATCGGTTGATAAAAAAATTTGCCTTGTTGGCGCCGAGATTGGCGTCGTAAGGAAACAGGTAGTCGATCAGGCAATTTTCATTACCAGTCAAACATTTCGGCTCTATGACTCGTCCGGACCAAAAAGAAGAATCAAATAAGGACTGGGTAGAAGCATCGTTCAAATAGACGACTATTTGTTTTTCATCAAGAGATTTTTTGATCGACGACAACAATTTGCCAAGCGAAGTTGTTTTCAGGTTCAAAATAATTTGTTGGACGACCGAAGAAAGGAAAACCTGTTTTTGAATCGAACCGGGAAAAAAGTTTTTTTCCGCATAAAATTGGGTTTTCAAATAGAAGTTGTCGGCATTAATAGTTTCTTTAAAGTCCGGGATATAGATGTTGTTGAAGGCAGTCAGGACGTTTTGTACCGCCGTAGTCGTCAACAAAATCCCTCCATTGAAATCGGTTATGTTCAGCTCTTTTTGGATAAAGAATAGGGCTTTTTGGTAGTTTTCCAAAAAATCGGGCGAGAAGTCTGAATCGCGGAGGAACCAGTGAGGCAAATTCAAATATTTGGCAATTGGCTGGGGCGGATCAACGTGGGCCGTCAATTGCCCATCCGCATCGTAGACGTCGTATACTTTCAAGTCAGAAATTTCATAATTTTTCATCCGTAAAATGGCAAATGACCCCAAAAAACCTCCGCCTGGCCTCAATTCCATGTTATTGGCGAAAAAAATCAGATATTTAGACTCTGTATTTTTGGCGATGATTGATTCAAAGTAAGTGAGGAGTTTTTTAGATTTAACCAAAAGATCAGACGCTTCCAATAGGTTATTTTTGGCGGTTTTTACGAAAGAGAAAGGCAGGTCTAGTTTTTGATTGATCGTATCGATGTCGTTGGCAAGGTCGTCCAAAGAACCATTTACCGTTTGAAATCTTAATTTTAAATTGTCGGTTTCTTCGGACGATTTATTTTTTGTAAAAATTAAACTCTGGATCTCTTTGGCGTTGGTCAGAATAACTTTAGTTTTGGTTACGGCATCAATGCCGTGATCGTTGATGGACATGATATTGTCGGGAAGGACCGATATGCCAAACAATAAATAGGTAGGCCGAACTGCGGAATAAAAAGTTTTGGCAATTTGGTTGAAGTAAGTTGCGGAAACGATTTTGTCATCGACGATGCTGTAATTTTCCGATTTCAATGAGGAGTAGGAACGGTAAACGAACAAAGAAGAGAGAAGGGCAAATGGAATAAACAGTATCTGAAAAAAAATAAAACCAAGAATAACCATCAACAATATATTTTTCTTTGTTAAATATTTCATGAAGAATGCCGGATTCTTGATTTGGAAAGGCCGATCTTTCTTTATCAGCCAATTTATTCTCAGGAATTTTTCCTTAGTTGTAGAGAAAGCAAACCAGAGAATTTTGTCGATGTCTTGGGCGTTGATGTCCGGCGTTCCGATTTCGATTATCTTTATATTGCCTAAATTGGCATTCATTAATTCCGACGGCGTTTTATTATTCAGAAAAATGAAGATAAATTTTTTTCCGGGGTTGACTTGGACTTTTTTCAAGGATAAAGCAGTACCGATGACAAAAATATAGTCAAAGACCTTGAATGATTTAGGATGAAGGGATGAAAAAAAATAGTCGACGGAAAATTTTTTGAGGTGAGTTTTTAAATGTTGGATGAAAGGATAGTTGGTTTTGGCGATAATGAGAGCTTTTTGTTTTTCCAAAACTACCTCGGTTTCAAATTTCATACCATTTATTATTGTATAATTATTATGTGAAAACGAAGGCCTTAATTATATCCTACGAAAAAATCCATGACCTCCTAAAAGTTTTTAGCGAAAAAAACACCGTTTTAGTCGGCGGTTGCTTTGACTTGATTCACTACGGGCACTTACAGTTCCTTGATAAGGCCAAAGAGGCAGGTGATTATCTGGTAGTTGCCTTGGAATCCGATGAATTTATCAAAAAAACGAAGAGGTCATGGATTTTCCATACTCAGGGAGAAAGGGCAGAGATACTGGCAAGCCTTAATATGGTCGATGTCGTAATCGTGTTGCCGTTTTTCAAAGATAGCAGTCAATACTTCGATCTGGTAAGAACGATCAGGCCGAAAATTATTGCCATTACCGAAGGAGACGTTCAGACAGACAACAAAAAAAAACAGGCAGAGGGAATCGGGGCAGAAATAAGAATAGTGACTCCTTTGATAACAAAATACTCAACGAGAAAAATTATCAACAGCATAGATTAATGCAATATGGATAAAAAGATCCGCCTAGCTCAAAAAATAATTAATAAAATCGAATACTTGAATATTGCTTCCATTACCCCGGATGGAAAACCGTGGAACACGATGGTTTATACTGCTTTTGACGGAAACCTGAATTTCTATTGGTTGTCATGGAAAAACAATCAGCATTCCGTAAACGTTAGGAATAGCGGGAATGTTTTTTGTACGGTATATGATTCTACTCAGTTGGCCGGGACAGGCGTTGGGCTCTATTTTTCCGGAAAAGCGAAAGAGTTGGCGAATCCCTTGGAAATGTTGATAGGAATAAAAGTAATGTATAAAAGATCAAAACATAAGGTCAGAGACATAAAAGAGTTCTTGACTCATTTTCCGCGCCGGGTTTATCGATTCACCCCGGAAAAAGCTTGGGTTAACGGAGATTCTGACATAGATGGCAATTTCATTGACGTCAGAATAGAGTTAGACCTAAAGAAGTTGAAAAATAACCTATGAGACTATTTTTGGCAGTCGAATTGCCGGAAAAAGTTAAACAGCAACTGGACACGCAGCTCGAAAAGATAAAAAAAGAATATCCTCAGTTTATCTGGGTGACTCCGGAAAATTTTCACGTCACCGTCCATTTTTTCGGAGAGCGTTATGATGCTGACAAAATCAAGAAAAAAATCAAAGATTTACTCTGGGATCAAACTGACTTTTATTTATACTCGTTTGGACTCGACGTTTTTGTCAACCACAAACTGGTGGTTTATTTGACCTTCCACCGCCAGAAGAAAATTGAAGAGCTAGCAGAAACGGTTAAATCTAATTTTGACGGCAATTCAGTTTCAGAAAGAAAATTTATTCCTCATCTGACATTGGCCAGGGGACCGAGATCTTCTAAGCAACAATATTTCGTTTTGAAAAAAAGGCTGGAAAAACTGCCGGTAGACATCTCTTTTCCCGTCAAACAGTTGGTTTTGTTTGACAGCATTTTGACTGGTAAGAAACCTATCTATAAGAAATTAGCGTCATTCAAACTCCTAAAGAACTAAAAACCACCCCTAGGGGTGGTTTTTAGAATTTTATTTAAACAAAATTATGCAGTTCCGATCTTATACATACCTGTTCCACAAGTTGGGCATTTAGCTTTCATAGCTGGTTTGCCGTTTTTCATGGTGACTTTTTGTGGATTGGAAACTTCCTTTTTAGCTCGACATTTTACACAGTACATTGATGCCATATTATTTTTCACCCCCCTTCATTAGAAACCGTTAACGAGTTAACAAGAGTTAACGTGTTAACGAGTTTACGGTTTCTTATGTCCGCCCTAGTTTGCTCTTCGAGACGTCGAGCGAATAGCGATGAGTTTAGTCTCGAAGTAAGAACCGGCGGATCTTACTTTATCAGCTTAGCAAAATATATACCAATTTCAAGAGCAATGATAAGGATAATAAAAACGACACTTTTTCTAAAATCTACAAAAAAATATTTTCTTAGGACAAAATCCTCTTTGTTTGTCTCGTTTTGTTTTTTTTGTTCGTCTTTTTGATGATGAGTTTCGACCGGTTCAGGCTTGTTGGCTGTTTTGACTGTTTCTTGGTTAGGCAATTCTGTCGGCTGATTTGTTTGTTGGAGCAGGCGAAGTTTCTTTCTGTAGGCGGCAATAATTTTTTCCTTCTTTGTCTTTTTCGACATAACGATTGTAATTATAATCACATTGACAGTGATATTGCAAATTTATAGAATGTATCTAATGGTTTTTTTGTTTTTAAATTAAGAAATCATTACTATAATTTGATTTCTAGATCGAGAAAGCAGAAATTGGACGAGATCCTGGATTCGCTTTTGGACCAGGATAAGAAAAATTACGACGAAGTGGAACTTTTAAAAAAAGAGGTAAATAATCAAATCAGGATGGCCCGATTACATTTACAAAAAGTCGGCCTGATCAGATTTAATCCTTTTGATCGCGCCGGAGGAGAGCAGAGTTTCGTAATCGCTTTTCTTGACAGTCAAGATAGTGGTATAATTTTAAACTTTATTTATACCCGTGACGGTTTACGAGTCTATACGAAGAAAGTAAAGGACGGAAAAGGCGAGGAATACGACTTGTCAGAGGAAGAAAAGAGAGCCGTCGAAAAAAGCCGATAAAACGTTAAAAATTTTTTAGATATATGATTAATAAAAAAATAGCCTTCATTGTTGTTTTTTTAATATTTTTGTTGGCAGGTTTTTCAACCTATTTTATCTTGTCTGGAAAAACCGGACAAAATTTGTTGTCGCCACTTTCCAACTACAAGCCTCCTACGAATAATTCTACCGGGGGAACAACTGTTGATAACGAACCAAAAACAGAACCGTGTCCCATCAACGGTGCTTTGTATTCGAAAACGCAAAAGAACAAATGGGATGGCAGGCGTCCGCTAGCCGTCATGATCGAAAATCATCCCGATGCCAGGCCGCAATCAGGCATGTCTTCAGCAGACGTCATTTTTGAGGCGGTCGCCGAAGGAGGGATAACGAGATTCTTGAATATTTTTTACTGTCAGGACGCTCCTTTTATCGGACCGGTCCGTTCGGCAAGAATATACTTTGTAAAACTAGCCCAAGGATTTGGAAATAATCCTTTATATGCTCACGTCGGGGGAGCCAATACTCCTGGTCCGGCAGACGCCCTTGGCTATTTGAGCGATATCGGTTGGTCTTCCAATAACGATTTGAATCAATTTTCAGTGCCATTTCCTTACTTTTGGAGAGATTATGAAAGATTGCCGAATCGAGCAACAGAACACACGGTTTATTCGTCAACCGATAAGCTATGGCAGTATGCCAAAGCCAACAGAGGATTGACGAATGTTGACGATAAGGGAGTGTCTTGGGACAAAAACTATATTCCTTGGAAATTTAAAGACGATGCCAAAGTCGCCGATAGAGGTACTGCCACTAAGATTGATTTCGGTTTTTGGGACAATCTGGCGTCCGATTTCAGAGTAGTCTGGACTTATGACAAGGCGAACAATATCTATATGCGCGAGGATGGCGGGGCGCCGCAGATCGATAAAGATAACAATAAGCAATTATCGGCCAAAAACGTCATCGTCATGTTTGCCAAGGAATCACCCGCCAACGACGGTTATCCAGGCGGTCATCTTCTTTACGGCGTGATCGGTAGCGGTGACGCGTTGATTTTCCAAGACGGCAACGCCATCAAAGGCACTTGGGAGAAGAAAACCGCAGAGGACCAGGTGAGGTTTTATGACGAAAACGGCAAAGAAGTTTCCCTTGTCAGGGGACAGATATTTGTAGAAATTTTGCCGATAGGGAACAAGGTTAATTATTGATCACCATTAACAGATTCAAGCGTTAACCAATTAGCTCGTTTATGTTACAACATATCATTCCTTCAAAGGCAAGGAGGAAAATTTTAGAGCTTTTTTTCCACCATCCGGTAGAGAATTACTATTTGCGTAGGGTAGTCAGAGAAACCGAAGAAGAGGTTAACGCCGTCAAAAGAGAGCTTGATATTTTAGCCGATGAAAAGCTGCTTTTGAAAGAAAGGCGGCTGAACAAAGTTTATTATTCGTTAAACAAGAGCTATCATTTTTACGACGAATTTTTGAGGATATTCACGAAAACGGGTTTTCTGGCCGACCTGATCTATAATAATCTTTCGAAGATCGGCAAAATCAAGTACGTCGCTTTGTCGACTAAATTTGCCAAAAACATCGTCATCAAGGAAGATGAGATTTATCTGTTGATAGTCGGAATAGTGGTAGTGCCTGAGGTTGAAGCCATTATCGCCGAATCGGAAAAAAATTTCGGTCGGTCGATCAACTACACCGTTATGACGGAAAGCGAATTTATTTTCCGGAAAAAAAATAATGATCCGTTTATCTGGCGGTTCCTCAAGCAGCCTAAAATTATGTTGGTGGGGACGGAAGAAGAATTAAATAAATGAAAACATTCAAAGCACTTTTGTTGACAGCGATCGTGATCGTCATCCTTTTGATCGATCTCCCTGAGAACTTTAAGATAGGCAAGTATACCGTTAACCCCTTATCATTGAATTTCAATCTCTTTGGAATGCCTGTCAAAAAAGACTTTAGGACCAAGTTGGGACTAGATCTTGAGGGCGGCAGCAGTTTGGTTTTTGACGCCGATACGAAGAATATAAAGCCGGCCGACGTGCAAGATGCTTTATCTTCAGCCCGGGACATCATCGAAAAACGGGTCAATCTTTTCGGTGTTTCGGAGCCGACGGTACAGACCGTTAAATCAGGCAATAATTATCGCATCAACGTTGATTTGCCTGGCATTTCTAACACGAGCGAGGCAATTGCGTTGATCGGTAAAACGGCCCAGCTGACCTTTTATGAGCAGAATCCCGACGCTAAAGTTGCCAGCAACTCTTCTATTTTGTCGACGTTGACTAAACCGACGGGACTGACGGGAAAAGATATCACTAAAGCCAGCGTGACTTTTGATCCCCAAACTGGAAAACCAGAGGTAGCTTTGGCTTTCAACAGCGAAGGGGCCAAACTCTTTGGGGAAGTGACGCAAAGGAATATCGGCAAGCCGGTAGCGATCGTCATCGATAATTTTTTGGTTTCTGCTCCAGTCGTGAATCAGGCCATCACCGATGGGAACGCCGTGATTACCGGTAATTTTACCGTTGACGATGCGAACAAGTTGGCAATTTCCATCAATTCGGGAGCCTTGCCTTTATCGATTAATCTGATCGAACAGAAAAATATCGGGCCGACCCTGGGTAAAATCGAAGTTAAAAGAAGCGTTTATGCCGGGGCCATTGGGTTAACCGCCGTGTTGCTTTTTATGATCCTTTATTACGGGAATCTTGGCGTGATTGCTTCGCTTGCCTTGATTATCTACGGGCTCATTTCTTTTGCCATTTTCCGGACGATTCCGGTCGTATTGACTTTACCTGGAGTTGCCGGTTTTATCTTGTCAATCGGTATGGCGGTAGATGCTAACATTTTGATCTTCGAAAGGATTAAGGAAGAACAGCGTAAGGGGAGAGATTTCGACATTGCCGTTAAACTAGGTTTCGGTCGGGCAATCGACGCCATAAAAGATGCCAATGTAACGACATTGGTCGTGGCCTTCATTTTGTTTAATCCTTTGAACTGGGAATTCCTTCCCCAATTTGGGTTGGTGAGAGGTTTTGCCCTGACTTTGGCCATAGGCGTGGCAACAAGTTTATTTACAGGCGTTGTTATTACAAAAAGGTTGATCGACATTTTTTATAAGCATGATTAATTTTTTGAAATACAAATGGGTTTATTTTTTGATTTCCGCAATCGTTATTGTTTCTGGTTTGTTTTCTATATTCAGGTGGGGATACCGGTTTTCGATCGATTTCGTCGGCGGCACCAACCTTGACTATCAGTTCAGCAAGAAAATCGTTTTTTCTTCGGTTCAACAGGCCGTTCAAAAAGAGAAGATCGAACCGGTAGAATATTCCTTTACGGGCAGTGCTTTGTCCCTGCGGACCAAAGCGATGACCGACAGCCAAGAAACCAACTTTAAATCCGATTTGGAAAAAACCACCGGGTCCAAGGTGACTGTTTTGCGCTACGAAACGGTCGGTCCGTTGCTCGGCAAGGAGACCATGGTCAAAACCGGAATTGCCTCCTTACTGGCGATTTTGGGAATTCTTATCTATATGAGTTTTGCCTTTAAAGGATTTGACTATGCTTTTTCGGCGATTTTGGCGATGATTCACGATTTATTGGTGGTTTTAGGCACTTATTCGCTAATGTCACATTTTTATCATGCCGAAGTCGACACCATGTTCGTCACTGCGGTGTTGACGGCGATGTCTTTCTCGGTCCACGACACGATCATCATTTTTGACAAGATCAGGGAGTATTTCCGGGAAGAAGGCAAGGCAGAGATGGAATACTATGCCGACCGGGCTTTGACGGAAACCTTGGTCAGGTCGGTCAACAATTCGATGACGATAATTTTTATGCTTTTGGCGCTTTCGCTGATGGGCGGCGACACGATAAGGTTTTTTATCATCACGCTGCTTATCGGTACGGTTACGGGAACGTATTCTTCGCCTTTTGTCGCGACGCCGATCCTTGTCTGGTTGGAGAAGAAAAGGAAAAAATGAAAATCCTCAAGTTCGCCCTCGGTCAACTGCAAGCCAATTGCTATTTTTTGATCAAAGAAAATGATTGTCTGATTATAGATCCGGCCGACGATGCCCCGTTTATTTTAGAGGAATTACAAAGGAGAAGGTTGATCCTAAAAGGCATGTTGGCGACCCACGGACACTTCGACCACATCATGGCCGCCGGGGAGATTCAACTCTCGTTCGATGTTCCTTTATTCATTAATGATAAAGACAGGTTTTTGGTAAGCCGTCTCAAGCAAACTGCTGAGCATTTTTTAAAAAGCAATCAGACCCTGATCGTTCCGGAAACCCTGAAACATGAAGTTAATAGTAGTTTGCTTTCCGATTTTCAGTTAAAAATTATGGAAACACCAGGACATACTCCAGGCGGTAGAAGCTTTTACATTCCAAGTGAAAAAATCATCTTCACGGGAGACACTTTATTTAAAGGGGCAATAGGCAGATTCGATCACTCTTACTGCGACAAAAATGATCTAAGAAATTCCCTAATAAAGATGTCAGAACTACCAGGTAAGGTAAAAGTATACCCAGGCCATGAGGAAGAAACGACCATAAAAGAGCAGCGTGACAATCTACTTCATTATATTAATATAATGAAGTAGTGGTTCTTTTTCATTTTTTATCTTTCCATCAACAACTTTATCAAAGATAGATTTTAAAATCTCGCCAACCTTTGGGCCAGGCTTTATTTTTAGAATCTTCATGACATCTTCACCATTAACTTTAAGATCTTTAATTTGAAAAGGTTGTTTCTGGACCTCGATTAATCTTTTCCTAAATAAATCAAACCGCCAAGAATCCGGTTTTGCTCCGGAGCCGATCCGGTCGCCGAAGCGAAGATCAATGATGTCATCCAGGTATTCTTTACCGACATTCCTGATAAAACGACGGACGGCTTTGTCCGTTTGGATTTCGGAAACGGTAAACTGGTGGAACTGTACCAGCTTGACCAGCTTGTCCTTGTCTTTGTTGGAAAGCTTGAAGCGGTCGGCGATCTGGGTGGCGAGTTTTTCGCCGACGACTTCGTGGTTATAAAAGGTAATCAATCCGGTTTTATCGTCGCGCCGGAAAGTCTTGGCTTTGCCGACGTCGTGGATCAGGGTAGCGAAGCGGGTAATAGGATCTTTTGAAGGGCAATGTTTCAAAGCCATGACCAAGTGAGTGCCAACGTCATAAATGTGGTGCCTTTTCGGACTTTTTTGGGGGATGGTAAAACAAATGTCCACTTCGGGGAGAATAAAAGTTAACAACCCGGTATTTCTTAAGAATAAAACGCCTTCCGAGGGATGCTGGCTGGAGAGGATTTTGAAAAACTCGTCCCTGATCCTTTCCCAGGAGATTTTTGTGATCAGCTTGGCGTTTTTTTCTATCGACGACCTGGTTTTTTCTTCGATCATAAATCCCAGCTGGGAAGCGAAGCGAATTCCTCGGATTAATCTCAGCGCATCTTCCCTAAAGCGCCGGTCTGGGTCTCCGACGGCGACGATGAGCTTGTCTTTTAGATGCTTTTGTCCAGAGAAAGGGTCGATGACTTGTTTTCCATCATAGGCAATGGCGTTGATGGTAAAATCTCTTCTTCCTAAATCTTCCTCGACCGTTTCCGCCCATTCGATTTTTTCGGGGTGACGGTGGTCTTCGTAGTTGTCTTCTTTTCTAAACGGCGTCACTTCGAAAATCAGATTCCCTTTCGGAATGGAAACGGTTCCATAATCGTTGTTGTAAAACGAGTCGGAAAACATATCCTGTATCTTTTCCGGACGAGCATTGGTGGTGAAGTCCCAGTTGTCGATCTCTTCGCCAAGGATAAGATTGCGGACGGCGCCGCCGACGATGTAAATCTTAAAGCCCTTCGTATGGAACTCATTTAGAAAATCAGAAACGGATTTGGGCAGTTCGATCATGAAGTAATTATAGCGCGTCTTTTAGCAATCTGACAATTTGATTGTACTTAACTGTTTTTATCTTTGTTAATGCCTCGTCCAGTGTGTACCATCTGGCGTCGTAGAACTCCTTTTTCAAATATTTGAACTCAACTTTCGGGACATGGACCAGATACCAGAAGTCGAAATGGAGTTGGCAAGGTGACCGCGGGTTGTTGCTGACATCTTTAATCGAAAGATTGAAAATTTCAATCTTGCTTTCGTCGATTTCATAACTTAATTCTTCCTTAAATTCCCTGGTGACGGTTTTGGTCGGGTGTTCGTTCATTTTGATGTGACCTCCTGGTGGAATCCAGTCGTCGGCTTTGATGTGGTGTCCCAGGTAGATAGATTTGGTTTTCCGGTCGACCGGGACGAAAAAAGCGCAAAAATGTTCATCAATATTGACTTCTTTAGTCAGTTTATCGGTCGAAGAAACTTTTTTCAGGAATTCATCAATTATTTTTTGGTCGACCTTTTTGTTCTTGAATTTCAGTATTTCTTTTTTAAGGTCGGCGGCAAATGATTTTGACATAAGATGTTATATTTTAACAAAAGACTTAAGAATGTCGAGATTTTTTTTATCCGGTCCTTCGTCTTTGAATCCGGGGGTTTCGATTATGTATGGGTAATTTTTGGTTTTCGGATGATTGAGCAGGACTTTGAATTCGGCGACGTCCATCTTGCCCTGGCCGATGTTGGCGTGACGGTCGTGGCCGGAGTCAAACTCGTCTCGGCTATCGTTAGCGTGCCAGCATTCGAGTCTATCAAATTCATCAAGTTTATAAAGTTTATCAAGAAAGAGTTCAAGCTCTTTGTTATTGTCAAACCGATAGCCGTTGGAAAATAAATGACAAGTATCAAGGCAAAGACGGACTCTTTCGTCATCGACGTCTTTGATGATTTGAGCGATTTCTTCCAAAGTTTGGCCGATCTTTTTGTTGCCGGCGTTTTCGATAATAAAGAGGGAATCGGTTGGAGTTTTTGCCAAAACTTCCTTTATGTTGGTTATCAGCCTTTTGTATTTGAAGTCAGTTTGGTTGCCTTTATAAGAGCCGAGATGGACGATGCTGCCTTTAATTTTGAGTAGGGGAGCGATGGTCATTTCGGCGATTAATGACGTCTTGGATAGGTGGCCGATTCTGCCTTCGTCGGCGAGGTTGACCAAGTATGAGGCATGGAAATAAACCGGGTCGATCCTGAGCACAGATTTTAGATTAACAAACTGGGTAGTTTGTTTATTGTCTATTTTGGCCAAGTTCCAACCTCGGGGAGAAGAGGAAAAAACCTGGAGGCAGTTGCCGCCGATTTTCGCGACGCGTTTCAGGGCTTCTGCGTATCCGCCGGCGATCGATTGGTGGGCGCCTAGTTTTGTATTCATTTTGATAGCCAATTGGTAACATCATCAGCGATGCGCTTCCTGAAGGATTCTTTGCTCAATCCGTGATCGACGACGTCGTCAATTATCAACTGTTTATTCTTTGAACCGATCTGTTGAAAAAGGCTTTTCCCGTGATCGGGGCTGACGATTTCATCGTTTCCGGCGACTATAAATAAGGCCGGCATAGATATCCGCCCGGGATGGAATTTTTGGTAATAATAATTTAAATTATCCCTGATTTTCTTTACAAACGGGTAGAGGATAAACATCGACAGGATCATTCTCCTGAATTTCCAGATGACTTTTTTATGGAGGTACACGAATGGATTAATCAGAATCAGTTTGTCTATCGGTAGGTCGCCGGTCGCCGTCAGAAAAACGGACAAGCCGCCCAGGCTGGCGCCGACGATGACGATCCGTTTAAAACTCGACCTAAATTTTTTTATCACCAAGGCAATGTTTTCCTCCTCAACCGGAAGATAAGGGTTCTCCCGGTCGGTAAAAGTGAAGCGATAGACATTGAATTCATTTTCCAAAATTTCCGCTAATCTTTTGATAGCGAAAGTGTCTTTGGAATCCTGAAAACCGTGACAAAGGATGATCAGCGTCGATGATTTTTGGTTGACGTGGAGGTCGCCGTAGATGGTCTGGCGTTTATCGTAAACGATATTGGTCTTCTTAGTCATATGATGAAGTGACGGATAAATTATAGCAAAAAATACCCCTTGACCCCGAAGAATTCTTACCTCGTCTCAGTGGTCTACTCCCACGCCTCCGAGGAGCGAGTCTACGGGGTCGGCGAGCATTTTAGATGAGTTTTTTTGAATAGTATAAAATGCTCTTGACACATTAGCAGAGAGGTAGTATGATTGCTAATCAGGTACCATTCGGCACCTGATAAAATTAATAGAATATGGAAGATCTAACACAAAGGCAGGTAGACATTTTGAAGGTTATCATCAAGGAATATTCCGAGACCGGCATCGCCGTCGGTAGCGAAATTCTGGAAAAAAAATACAAACTCGGCGTATCGCCAGCCACTATTCGTAACGAGATGGTTGAGTTGGCAAAGAAGGGTTATCTTAAAAAAACCCATTTTTCTTCCGGACGGGTTCCTTCTGCTAAAGGCTTCAGGTTTTATATCAAACATTTGATGAAACAAAAGGAGTTATCGACAACCGACGAAGTAGCTTATAAGAACAGCATTTGGGATGAAAGGTCGGAAGCGCACCGTCTGTTGTCGCAAGCGACAAAAGTCCTCTCCCAAAAAACCGGCCTATTATCGTTAGCGGCCACAAACTTCGGAGATCTTTATTATTCGGGAATGGCCAATTTATTGACTCAACCTGAGTTTCTTGATTTGAATTTATCGAGAAGCTTGTTTGGGAGGCTGGATGAAATCGGTTTTTGGGAAAGAATTTTGGATGACTTCAACGGTCTTGAGGATGAAATCAGGTGCATGCTTGGGGAAGAAGATTTTCATGACCCGATTTTCGACACTTGTGCCAGCGTTTGGGGCGAATTCGAAGGTAAAAAAATCAAGGGAATCGTCGGAGTGGTCGGTCCGAAAAGGATGTATTATGACGTTATCATTCCCCAAATGTCTACCTGCCTTTGTGTTAGATCTTCCATATTCTATTAATTTTATCAGGTGCCGAATGGTACCTGATTAGCAATCATACTACCTCTCTGCTAATGTGTCAAGAGCATTTTAT